>JAQIDF010000183.1 GCA_027858145.1 Prolixibacteraceae bacterium
TTGTGAACGAAGGCGATGTGGTTACATTTTCAGGCACAATTCACTTAGAAAAGGATTTTGGCGCTGGTTATTATTATCCGATGATTATGGAACATGCCGAAACTGTAAAATAATATTAAACGTCTGAATTACAGAATAAATATAAAGCGGGTAGTGTTCAATATAAAAGGCATTTTTGGTGTTTTATAACCCGAATATTTGATTTGTAAGTACCCCTATTTATTATCTTCCTTTACCATCTTATAATGCGGGATCCCATCTTCAAGATAAACATCAGATACAACCACAAAGCCCAATCCCTCGTAAAAGTTTCTGAGATATTTTTGTGCACTAAGCGAGATAACGGTTTCGCGCCATTCGTTTTCAATGTGGTCGATGGCTTTTTTCATAAGCAATGTAGAGATACCTTTGCGGCGGTGGTTTTCGTGGGTAACAACACGGCCAATTGAAGCTGTACTGAAACGGGCTCCTGGTTTCGAAAGCCTTACATAGCCAATAATTACCCCACTTTCTGATGCATAAAGATGAAAAGCTTCAGGGTCGAGGCCGTCCAAATCGTTGTACACGCAGTTTTGTTCCACAACAAAAATTTCACTTCGGAGCATTAGAATTTCATACAATTCTTTATTTAATAAATCATCGAAGGCTTTCAAATAAACATTCATTATATTATTAAGTTATATTTGTACTGTCTCTAAAACTTAAACGATTTTCTAAATATAATAAACTAAAACAATTACCACATCATGAAGTATTTTTTGTCTCTTTTTCTATTCCTTAGCTTATTTGTATTGTCAAATGCCCGGTCAGTTAGTGTTTTGAATACTGGCGGTTGGTTTGAGTCTGCATTTGTTGAATGGGAACCGGTTGAAGGTGCTGATCGTTACAATGTATATTGCAATGGAGAGGGTGTTGATGTGCAACTTATCGACGGACTTCTTGTAAGAGATTATGGTGAATATTTTCGTGCCGATGTTCCAGGGCTTAAAGCCGGAACTTATACTATTACTGTTGTGCCGGTTGTTTCGGGTGAAGAAACAGAAGGTGTTATCACCGGAGAATTAACAGTTATGCCGCACGACCGAACCGGTTTTGCTTTCTCGAACGGGCATATACCGGGGGCTTATAATGCCGACGGAACCTTGAAAGATAATGCTGTTGTTATTTACATTACTGAAAATAGTAAGAATACGGTATCTCTGGATGTTAACGGAGCAAATTCAAACCCTTGTGTTGGGTTGCAGATGATTTTGGATGGTTTCAAAAAGGGACGTGATAACCGCCCGCTTGTGGTTCGCCTAATCGGACAGGTTACCGATCCCGGTTACCTGAATAAAGGTGATATTGTCATCGAAAATGATAATAACGATTTAGGATGCATCACTTTTGAAGGCATAGGCGGGGATGCTATTGCTGATGGATGGGGCATAAGAGTGAAGAATGCAAGCAATATTGAAATCCGAAATATAGCCTTGATGAATTGTAACAGTGATGAGGGTGATGATATTAGCCTGCAGCAGGATAATGAATATGTATGGGTGCATCATTGCGATTTTTTTTATGGAAATGCCGGTGGCGATTCCGACCAGGCTAAAGGCGATGGGGCGCTTGATTGTAAACGCTCGGGGTATGTAACCATTTCGTATAACCATTTTTGGGACACCGGGAAATCGAATCTTTTAGGAAATGGAATTGAAGAACCACGGTTACTTACTTATCATCACAACTGGTACGACCATTCCGATAGCCGTCATCCCAGGATTAGAAACCACAGCGTGCATGTTTTCAACAACTATTACGATGGCAATTCGAAATACGGGGTCGGGGCAACCAACGCTTCATCGGTTTTTGTTGAAGCAAACTATTTTCGCAATTGTAAATACCCGATTCTGACATCGATGCAGGGAAGCGATGTGTATGATGAAGACACACAATCAAACGATTATTCCGACATGCCAACGTTTTCAAAAGAGGATGGTGGCAGTATCAAAGCTTACAACAACTACATGACCGGACAACGGCGTTTTGTTGCTTATGGCGATGAAGATTATCCAAACTCAACGGTTAATTTTGATGCTTATATTGCTTCCATCAGAACGGAGGCTATTGGCAGCCTTGTTGTTTCTGCCTATGGGGAGAATGTGTACAACAATTTCGATACAGACCCGAATGTAATGTATGAATATGCGGTTGATAGTCCTGAAGAGGCGAGGGATAAGGTTGTTTTATATGCTGGTAGAATGAACGGGGGTGATTTCAAATGGGCGTTTAATAACGCTGTGGATGATGAACTTTATGCCGTAAATTCTGAACTTAAAGCAGCACTGGTAAATTATGAGACAACTCTTTTGGCCGTTCAGGATGATGGCATTGTTACACCCGGTGATGACGACAATAATAATGATGACCCCGGGGTAATAACCGGTGATGTGGTTCATAATTTTACAACCGATGGATTAAGCAGTTCATATTTCAATATTGCCGGCAACTTGTCCGACTCAAAAGGTGCGGTTGCTTATGACGGTGAAATATTAACGCAGTGTTTGAAAATCGAATCTTCAACACTTATCGAGTTTACAACCTCCGAACAATCAGAGCTTACACTGGTGTTTAATGAAGATTTTAATGAAGAAATTAAAGTTGACGGTACAAGTTATACAGTAGCTTCCGGTATTTTAACCCTTTCCATTGAAAGCGGGGAGCATACGATTTCCAAAGATGATGTGGCTAATCTTTATCTTATGAGTATCGAATATAGTACAGGTGTTGAAGGGGTTATTTCCGAAACCGGAATGAAAGTATTTCCCAATCCTGTTTCAGATATTTTGCATATTTCTACTTCAGAAAAGGTGTCGAAAATTAACCTGTATTCAGCTGGTGGATTGTTGATGAAACATTACAACGGCGATGTGGGGACTATCAATTTAACGGGTATGCAACAGGGTGTTTATTTTTTAATGATTCATGTTGGAAATACAACATACATAAAAAGAGTGGTGAAGATGTAAACAGTGGAGCATGCTCCACTGTACATGCTCCATTGCTGTAAAAAAACTTGCTATCTTACAATCTCCATCTCATCAAGCAAATAACTTGCACCGGCAAATTTATCAACTAAAAACAGCATGTAACGCATATCAAGCGAAATGTTGCGGCACTTTGCCGGGTCAAACATAATGTCGCTCATGGTGCCTTCCCAGCAGCGGTCGAAGTTAATGCCAATCAGATGCCCTTCGGCATTTATTACCGGACTGCCCGAATTACCACCGGTTGTGTGGTTTGAAGCAGTAAAACATACAGGCAATTCGCCTTTGTCGTTTGTATAGTTTACAAAATCTTGATTGCGATGCAATTGCTTGAGCTTCTCTGGTACGTTATAATCGTAAATCTCCGGATTGTCTTTCTCCATTATGCCGTCCAGTGTTGTGTAATGCTTGTATTCAACACCATCGGCTGGTTCGTAGCCTTCTACCTTACCAT
>JAQIDF010000197.1 GCA_027858145.1 Prolixibacteraceae bacterium
GACGATAATAGCACCGCTATATGAGGAGATTTTGAAGAAGAGTAAGGGCTCAATACAAAAAAACATCCCGAAGGATAAAACTTAAACAGTTTCTCAGCATGACTTGTGGTAACAATGAATTAGTTTCTTTTGAAGATTCTTTTTAGCCCTGAACAACAGCGACTCAACCGATGAAACAGATGTTTGCATAACCTCAGCTATTTCGGCATACGACAACTCTTCGTATTTACTAAGAACAAAAGCAGTACGTTGGTTTTTTGGCAATGAATCAATCGCTTTGTGCAAAATATCAGCCCGTTCTTTTTCAATCAAGGTATTGTACGGCATTTCTCTTGCATGATCCTCATCTGCAATATCCGGAGCATCGACAGCCCCAACCGACTGAAAAAATTTGCGGCGTTTGTTGTCACGCATAAAGTTCAACGATTTATTAATGGCAATGCGATACAACCAGGTTGAAATTTTTGAGTCGGCCCTGAAATTATCAACCGAGCGAAAGGCTTCAATGAATACATCCTGAACCACATCATCTGTATCATCGTAATCATGAACAATACCCAAACAGGTTGAAAAAACCATGTTCTTGTATTCCTCAACCAGCTCTTTAAAAGCTCGTTCATCATTTTGCTTTAATCGCTCTACCAGGTTTTCGCTCATGAATTTTATTGAATAATGCAATTCACTTGTTTCAGAAAATAAATTGTAATTTAGATGAATTCCACAATTTATAACATTTTGACACGAAACAATAAAAAAACTTGCGATGCAAATCAACACATTTGAAAAAATATTTGTATCCAAACGCAAGTTTTCGTTAACTTGAGTGTCATACAATCAAAAAAGGCGTTCAGCCAATTGAAATACAATTATGCAAAATAAGTGCCGCAACATACAAAATATACTTTTACCTTACATCGAAGGCGAACTTAGCAACGCTGAAAAGGCTTTTGTTGATAGCCACATTCAACAATGCAAGCAATGCATGGAGCAATATCAATTTTTAAAAGAAACCCTATCATTAATTAATATTGAGAAAGATGTAAAACCCAAACCATTTCTTTATACACGCATCAATGCAAGACAAACATCAAAACAAAGGCCACAACTCAACTGGGCAACAGCTACAACCTGGGCTACAATTGTCCTGCTAATCGGCATCGTTATCGGTACAGCACTGGGAAGGGCCACACTGCCTGAAGAAAACAGTACCCCCAGCTACACTACCGCCTACCTGCTTGACGACACACAAATGGAAACGCTTGAATATAAGCTCTTAAACGAAGAAACAGAATAAAATCAAAACAAATGAAGCTAACGGTAAAATCTATATTATTCTTACTGGTTTTGTTATTACTGGGAACTAGCATTGCTGTTATAGTAACCTACCGTAATCATTTGAATAATGAACAAGCTATTATCTCCAACAACAACGGTGAAACAATAGTTGTGCCCGACCAGCAAATAGGACGTTTTTTCCGCGACACCCTAAACCTCAACCCCGAACAGCAACAACAATTCAGAACATACCGGAGGGAATATCATCGTAATGCCAATGATATTCTTATTGATTTGCAACAAATACGGGCCGAAATGACCAATCTGCTTTCACAATCTCAGCTTAACAATACTGAACTGGACAACCTCGCAAACCAATTGGGAGAACGACATGCACAACTTAAAAAAGAAACTTTTAATTATTATTACAACTTACGTAACGAATTGGATGATGAGCAACAAGTAACACTTGAGCAAATTTTTAGAAGTATGTTGTATGATGAAAACCGTCAGCCTCACACCCGCTCTCAAAATAAACGGGGGAATAGAAGAGGAAGAATGTTCAGGGATTAGTAAATTACAAATAAAAGTGCATCTTTTTCAAATTTAGGAAATTAACATTCGAAAGTATAGCTGCTCCACATAAACTCTTATCTGATTCTTTTTCTGATTCTTATAAAACAACCTCTCTGTAATATTTTCAATAATAACTGCATTTGTAAGGCAAAACCCTTAAAACTTACTACTTTTAAAATTCTGGAAAATTGGAAAATTTATTAAGGATTATCGTTATGGAAATGGCTAACCACGAGGTGAAGCGTAATTTTGATTTGCTCAAACTTTACGCCACCCGTTACTCTGGCAAAAAAAATGCCCTCGGGGGCAAAAACATGTCGGGATGGTACAAATATTCTTCAAAAGAATACATTGAAAACACCAACTATATAAGCTTAGGCTTTCTTTCTCTTGGTTTAAAAAAAGGAGATAAGGTTGCAACGGTTTCAGTTAACCGCCCAGAGTGGAACTTTGTTGATCTCGGACTCGCACAGGCAGGACTAGTTCATGTTCCTATATACCCTACCATCAGCATTAACGATTACAAGTATATTCTTCAACATTGCGAAGCAAAGTATGTTGTGGTTGGTGATAAGAAACTCTATGACAAAATTGAGCCATTAGTTAACGAAATTGAAAATCTGAAAGAAGTATACTCATTTGAAGATATTGAAGGCGTTAAAAACTGGAAAGACCTGTGCGAAGAAGGCAAAAAAAGCAATCAGCAAAATCAACTGAATGAAATAAAAGAATCAATTTCAGAAAAAGATCTAGCTACAATTATTTACACATCAGGCACAACCGGTTTACCCAAAGGTGTAATGCTTTCGCACCAAAACCTCGTCTCAAACTTCACACAGCACGCTCACAATCACAATTTGGGAGAAGAAGCTACTGCACTAAGCTTCTTGCCACTATGCCACGTTTATGAACGAAGCATGAATTACCATTTTCAGTTTAAGGGAATGAGCATTTACTATGTAGGTAGCTTAGCACAAATATTACCAGCCCTTAAAGAAGTAAAACCGGATATGTTCAACACGGTGCCCCGGTTACTTGAAAGAATATATGACGGTATTATCAACAAAGGCAAAGAGCTAAAAGGAATTAAAAAATCGATCTTCTTCTGGGCCGTTAAGCTTGGTGACAAGTTTGATTACGGAAAAAATTTCAGCCGGCTTTACAAGCAAAAAAGAAAGCTTGCCGACAAACTGGTTTACTCAAAATGGCGCGCTGTTATGGGTGGCAACATCAAAATAATTGTTTCGGGCGGAGCTGCCCTACA
Source organism: Prolixibacteraceae bacterium (assembly GCA_027858145.1). Classification (GTDB taxonomy): domain Bacteria; phylum Bacteroidota; class Bacteroidia; order Bacteroidales; family Prolixibacteraceae; genus Roseimarinus. The sequence continues at coordinate 3,116 of JAQIDF010000197.1, forward strand.
ACCCCGTATTGGCAAGGTACTAGGAGTTGCCAACATTATGACCCTGGAGGGGTACGGACTTACAGAAACCTCTCCCGTTATAGCCGTAAGCAACCCTGCCAAAAATCAAATCAGAATTGGTACAGTAGGCCCTGTATTGCCCGGTGTTGATTTAAAACTTGCCGATGATGGGGAAATAACCTGTAAGGGACCTAATGTAATGATGGGCTACTTTAAGGATCCGGAACGAACAAAAAGGGTAATTGATGAAAATGGTTATTTTCATACCGGAGATGTTGGCATTTTGGTTGATAATAAATACTTAAAAATCACCGACCGTAAAAAAGAAATATTCAAACTCTCGGGCGGAAAATACATTGCCCCGCAAATGATTGAGAATAAACTCAAAGAATCGTTTTTCATTGAACAAGCTATGATAGTGGGTGAAAACGAAAAGTTTGCATCAGCGATAATTGTTCCTGCTTTTTCGTATATAAAAGACTGGCTTAAACTAAAAGGTACAGACAATAACCAAACGAAAGAAGAGATACTACAAATGCCCGAGGTTGTTTCATCAATCCGTAAAGATGTTCGCGAAATAAACAAGTCGTTAGGAGAGTTTGAAATTGTTAAACGTTACAAATTGATTACAGACGAATGGTCGCCTGATACCGGCGAAATGTCGCCAACGTTAAAATTAAAACGAAACGTTCTGGCTGAGCGCTATAACAATTTAATTGACGAAATTTATGCCAGCCCAAAACCACAGGATCCAAAAAGTAAAAACAGACTGCGAATACCACGTATCAACCTGAGCCTTTCCGAACTCATCAACAAACTACGAAACGGGAATAGTTTTTTTTAGTGGGATGTTCCACTTTGTCGAAACTGAAGCAAAAAAAACCCGGCAGGGACGCCGGGTGTTGCTCATATTACTATGCTAAATTTATAGGTCAAGTTGCTTGTGGGGAACAACTCTGGGAGAAAAAATCACAAATCAAAGAGTAATGAGCAACTTAGAATTATTACACAGTAAATAAATCTACTTCGAATTTGCAGATAATAAATCGTTACACCTCAGCTACCAAAAAAAAGCCACACAGAAAAGTATTTCAGCATAGCTGACAGCAATTAGCCACCAGCGTCAAAAATAGCATGAGTTTTCAAGATAATTATTAAAGACTGGTT
>JAQIDF010000268.1 GCA_027858145.1 Prolixibacteraceae bacterium
TTACGAACATCGATATTTCTTTCAACAACGATGATTACCGTCCTGCCATTATTCTTGAAGATGTACGTGGTGGCTTACTTGAGAATGTAAAAACCTCTGAGGAAAAAGGATTCCCAACCGCCATTTTCAAACAGGTAGAAGATGTAAATGTTGTGCGATTCAATGCGTTTGAAGATGAGTGGATAGAGCGTGTGAAACATGAAAAATATTAGTACCGCGGAATTGATTAGTACATCTTTTTCTGGTTTTCAACTTATTGTTGATATACCATTGGTAAATTAATTCAAATTAACGAAGTATTGAACTAAGATAAACGTATGAAAAACATAGTATTATTTATACTTGCATTGTTTCTGGTGACCAATTCCCAGGCACAAGAGGATCGTGGATATAAAATATATCAGTTTCCACCTAATATGATTCCTCGAATTGACGGTGAAACTGATGATTGGACTGATTTTCCGGATGAATATATTGTTGGAACGGATCAACTCTGGGACGACTCGGGTAAGTACCCTGAGCCGGATTCGAGCAACCTCGATGTAAGGGTAAAGGTCGCCTGGGTGAAAGGTATGAACCGGCTTTATTTTTTATATGAAGCCTACGACGATTACTGGGATTTTTCATTGCCGGGCTTGCACAACGACATATTTGAAATTGTTGTTGATGGTGACCTGTCTGGGGGGCCGTTAATTGACGAACAACACCCTAATCTTGACCTCGATTGGGGCGCGAGGTATTTCGAGTTTCATGGAGTACACGCTCAAAACTATCACATTTTTACACCTGCAGTTGGTAAAGACTGGGCATTGGCATGGGGCTCCCAACCCTGGATAAAAGAATTGCCCTACTCAAATATTGCTTACTCCTACGATTTTAAGCCGGGCGAATCGGGAAAATTAATTGCTGAGTTTTGGATAACTCCATTTGATTATGCCGGACACGAGGGGACTGAAAGAGCTGTTGAATCGGTGCTTAAAGACGATAAAAAGATTGGCCTTACCTGGGCAATAATCGATTACGACGATGTGAATGATGCTGGCAATAAAGGTTTTTGGAACTTATCGAAACACCATAAAATGTATGGTAATTCAAGTTTGGGAACCATTTTTACTTTAATGCCACTCGAATCAAAGTATCAAGAAAGTTTTAAAGCCGACTGGTCGTTTAAGATTTTTGATAAATCGGAACGCCTCGTCGCATTCAGAGACGAAAGCAAGGGGGAGATTACACACTGGCACTGGGATTTTGGCGATGAAACATTTTCGGAAGAGCAAAACCCTTTACACCGTTACGAAAAACCCGGGAAATATATAGTGGTGCTTACCATTGAAGGCCCCGAAGGAACATCGCGTATGGCAAATGTATGGGATGTTGCCGTTGAATAGATTTTTAGAAAAGGCAAAAATTTAATTACATATAATATTAAAAACTAATTCTATAAGTTATGAAATTTTATCTGAAATTGTGGATTGTAATAATGATCACAACAACTATGCTACCTGACTTTTTGCACGCTCAGGCTGTTCCACACCTACAAAAAAATGGAAACGCCCAACAGTTAATTGTCGATGGTAAACCCTACCTTATTCTTGGAGGAGAACTTCATAATTCGAGCAGCTCTAACGTTGAATATCTTCAACCCGCGTGGAATCAATTAAAGGAGATGAATTTGAATACTGTTCTTACAGCCTTATCATGGCAATTGATTGAACCCGAAGAAGGTAATTTCGATTTTTCACTGGTTGATGCATTGCTGGAGGATGCCCGCGAACACGATTTTAAATTGATATTTCTTTGGTTCGGAAGCTGGAAAAACGGACTGTCACATTATACACCCTCGTGGGTGAAAGAAGATCAGGATCGTTTCGCGAGAGTGAGGCTAAACAGTGGTAAAGCTACCGAGACTTTGAGCCCCCTTAGTATGGAAGCAAGAAAAGCCGATGCAAAAGCTTTTGCTGCATTAATGGCGCACCTTAAAAAAGTCGATTCAAAAGAACGAACAGTAATTATGATGCAGGCACAAAATGAAGTTGGTGTTATAGGGGCTGCCCGAGATCATTCACAAATTGCCAATGCAGCGTTTAACAAACAAGTCCCCACCGATTTAATCAAAGGCTTGAAAGAATTAAAAAATGAACTTCAACCTGAAATGATTGAATACTGGAGCAAAACAAAGTACAAGGAAACAGGAACCTGGCCCGAAATATTTGGCGAAAACCATTATGCCGATGAGGCTTTTATGGCCTGGAATTATGCCAGATATATTAATGAGGTAGTTGCTGCCGGAAAAGCTGAATACAATATCCCCATGTTTGTAAATGCATGGATTGTTCAACCCGAAGATACAAAACCCGGAGATTATCCTGCTGGTGGGCCACAGTCACGTGTTCACGATATTTGGCGCGTTGGGGCACCCGACATCGATTTACAGTGCCCCGATATTTATTTGGATAATTTCCCCGAAATAGTAAATATGTATCATCATTCGTGGAATCCATTGTTCATTCCTGAATCGTTTTCGGGCTTCGAAGGGGCGGCTAACACCTTTTATGCTATTGGGAAACATGCAGCCCTTGGTTATTCACCTTTTGGAATAGATGATCCTGTTGAAAATCCGTCTGAATCGCCACTTGCCAAAGCATACAACGTTTTAGACCAGTTAACTCCGGTTATTACAGAAGCTCAGGCCAAAGGAACGATATCAGCATTTTGGCTTACAACAGCTAATAATCCCCAAACAGTTGAATTGGGCGGATATACAATTGAAGCATCGCTGCCCAAAAACTGGAGAACCGGTGAGACTACTGCGGAAAAAGGATATGGACTGGTTATATGGAAAGGTGGAGATGAATTTATTCTCGCCGGCTCAGATTTGAATGTTGTATTTTTGCCTAAGTCTGAAGGAAAGAAAATGGCCGGTTTTGATACAATTTACGAAGGTGAATATATCGACGGAAAATGGAAGCCCGGGCGCCTGTTAAATGGCGACAATATCATGATAAATTATAACCTGTCAGAACAAGCTGCCATAAACCGAACTGGAACGGCTGCTAAGCTCGAAACAGAACCTTCTGTTTTGCAGGTTAAATTGTATCGTTTCGAATAATGTTGGTCATTTTGATTTTATAGTGAGATGTATAAATTATTTCAAGTAATCGCATTTTTTTTGCTGCTTATTACTCTTGGTTCTTGTCAAGGGAAAAAACAAACGGTGTACAACATTACCGAATTTGGTGCTGTTGCCGATTCGTTACATATAAACACCGAAGCAATTCAGTCTGCCATTGATAAATGTGCCGGTAACGGAGGTGGAACTGTTGTTGTCCCATCGGGTACGTTTTTATCAGGAGCCATATTTTTTAAGCAGGGCGTAAATCTTGAAATAAAAGAAAACGGTGTTTTGAAAGGCACCACAAATATGGCCGACTATAAATTGGTACAAACAAGGTGGGAAGGTGAAGAACGCATTTGGATAAGTGCCCTTGTTAATGTATTCGATGTAAAAGGATTTAGGTTAATAGGAAAAGGAACCATTGATGGCTCGGGCGACGTTTGGTTTTCAGGTCGTCGGAGCCATTCTGGTTTTGATAAAAATGAGGATGAACAAGCATATCTTCCTTCTAATGTAGGTCCGGTGCGTAAGGGCGCTCCTGGCTTGGGTGTTAAAGGCGGATTGCCCGCAACAACTAATTCTCCGGCCTTTGAACTTAAAGAGATTGAATTAGAAAGCTATGCCCGTCCACGTCTTATTGCTATTCAAAATTGCCAGGATGTTGAAATTGAGAATGTAACATTTGTCAATCAGTCAAGCTGGTGCTTGTTTGTGCTATATAGTAATCAAGTTGAAATTCGTGACCTTGTTATTCGTGCCGAACACTATATTCCCAGTTCCGACGGTATTGATATCGATTCTAGCAATGAAGTAAAAATTGTAAATGTAGATATTGATGTAAACGACGATTGCATTGCTATTAAATCGGGAAAAGATGAAGATGGTCTCCGTGTAAACCGGCCTGCTGAAAACATTCTTGTCGATAGCTGTATTTTCAGATATGGCCATGGTGGTGTTAGCATGGGAAGTGAAATGTCGGGTGGAATCAGAAATGTTGTAATCAGCAACAGCGTAATGATGGCTGATAACTGGGCCCCCATCCGGTTTAAATCTCAGCCAAGTCGCGGTGGTGTTGTCGAAAACATTACCTATCGGAACCTGGAACTCAACAATACTCGTCAGGCCTTCGAGTTTAATATGGAATGGCGAATGAGGCCACCAATTAAAGCTCCTTCCGATCCGCTTCCGATTGTTCGTGATGTTAAAATTATCAATGTAAGTGGCACCGTTAAAAATGCCGGAATTATTCATGGTTTGGAAAACAGCCCCATTGAAAATGTAACATTCGAGAATTGCGAAATCAAAGCTCAAAAAGGTTTGGTACTCGAAAATGTGAAAAACATTGACCTGTCGGGACTGGAAATATTAGTTGATGAAGGTGAGCCTGTTAGCTGGCGTAATGTCAACGCTGATAAAACATCAACGAAACAATCGTTATAAAAATCTGAACAAATAATTATGAATATCAAAAAAAATTATTCCAACCACGAAGCTTGCTTCAGCAAAACAAAACTTTCAATTGGGTCTTCTTTCAAAGTCTTGTTGAAACAGTTTCCGACCTTGTTCTTGTGTTCAATTTTGTTCGCCTTCATGTCGTGCAATTCATTATCCGATCAATCAATTACTGAAATCAGCTATCCAAATGCCGACCAGGTAGCTAAACAGTTTGATAATCCACCCGCCGAATATTCAATAACTTTTTATTGGGGATGGGATGGCAATGTAACCGAAGAGGTAATTAAGCGCGATTTGGACGAATTCCAATCTAAAAACGTTCAGGTTGTTACGTTGGAACCTGGTTACAATATGAGTAATGCTTATCTTTCCGATGCCTGGTTCGAAGATGTACGTAATGCTGTAAAACTGGCAAAAGAACGCGGCATGAAGGTCTATTTGGTTGATGAGGGCAAATATCCAAGCGGTTTTGCCGGTGGTAAAATAGTTAGCGAAGTTCCTGAGCTTTGCATGAAAGTGGTTGTCACCGACACCATTATAAAAGTAAACGATGGCGACAATGTTTCGCTTAACCTTTCCGAAAATGTTGTTAGTGCTTCAGCATACAACACGAAAAGCGGCAATGCCCAAATAGTTCGGATCAACGATGGAAAATTAAATTGGACTGCACCTTCAGGTGAGTGGGAACTCTTACTGGTAAAAAATGTAATTCGTTCATCACCTACTCGCTCAGTTAATAATCCAAGCCGCGGAAAGGACTCACGCCATGCGCTCATCGATTATTTAGATGCCAAAGCTACAGGCAAGTTTATTGAATTTACACACGAGCAATATAAAAAATACCTTGGAGACGAATTTGGAACAACCATTTTAGGATTTCGGGGTGATGAACCCGATTATTCTACCCGTGGTATTCCATGGACAGCAGGTGTTTTTGAAGCGTTTGAAAAAATGAAAGGCTACAGCGTACAGCCTTATCTTGCAACATTTTTTGCCCCCAATCAAACCGAAGAACAAAAACTGGTTAAAGCAGACTATTGGGATGTTTGGTCGGTTTTGTTTGCAAACAACTTTTTCAAAATACAGGCCGATTGGTGTGCTGCAGAAAATGTAAACTACCTAGTACATTTGAATCATGAAGAAGACATGACAGGGCTTATCCGATCGGAAGGAACATTTTTCAGAAATATGCGTCCGGTGCAAATGCCTGGTGTTGATGTGATTTGGCATCAGATATGGCCGGGCGAAGTTAATCCGGTATTTCCAAAATATGCTTCATCAGCGGCACATATTGACGGTAAACTCAGGTCGTTTACCGAAAGTTTTGCAGCTTTCAGTCCACAACCCGACATAAAACAGGCAAAATGGATACTTGATCAGCAATTGGTACGGGGCATCAATATGGTAGAAGTAATGTTTGTGCCTGCCTCAAGTGATGGCGAATCGGGAATGAGAGGCTGGCTTGCCCACGATGATTTCCCAAAGGTGGCCAGGTATATTCAACGTTCGTGTTACCTGCTCTCGCAGGGTGTTCCAGCTGCCCGTACAGGGGTGTTGTTTCCTACATCGAGTATATGGGCAGGCAATGCCGAATCGGATGAAATGGCCTTGCATGTTATGAAGGAACTTCTTCAAACGCAAAATGATTTTGATGTACTTGACGAGAATTCGATCGATTCGATTTTGATTATGCAAAACGGTAAATTCATTAATAAAAGCGGACAGGCATATTCAACCATTGTTATTCCTCCGGTAAGTGTTATTTCAAGTAGCGTGTTGGCTCGTTTAGAGGCTTTTGAAAAATCGGGAGGAACAGTCATATCGATTGGAAACGACTCGATATTGGTTGCCGATAAAAACTTCAAGGATGCATCTGTAATGAAACCAACATGGAAAATAAATGAATCTTCGTATAAGGTAAGTCATACGGTATTAAAGGCCCTTCCTGCATCTGATTTTGTGCTTGACAAACCCTGCAAACACATTAAATATACCCATCGTAGATGGAATGGTGCCGATTTATATTTCATATTTAATGAAAGTGAAGAAAATCAAAGCTTTAACGTTAAGCTCGAAGGGACCGGCAACGTGCAGGTTTGGGATGCTATGACCGGAGATATTTCTGATATTGCGAATGTGAAAAATAACGATGATGGTGTGATTGCTCCACTGAATTTAAAACCTTGGGAAACAAGGTTCATTGTTGTTGGAAATCTGTAGCAATCGCGCCAATACCGTTTTTGAAACTTAAAATATTTGTTCTTTTAGTTCTAGCCTTAACTATTCATAAATTATCTCATAACGAAATTTCATGAATAGACCAGGCTGATAATTAACATCTTAAAACATTAGTAATGAAAATAAAGAATATTGTTTTGATTAGCTGGCTTGTTGTCTTGTCAACTGTTTCAACTGCACAGAAATTGCCTTCAAAGCAGGAAGTGCTCGAAAAAATGGTACTCACAAACGAATACCTGATGAAGAAATGGCCCGATCCGGGAGTTGATGTTGTTACCGAAAGAAGTCGCACAAGTAATCTATGGACACGTGCTGTTTATTACGAGGGATTAATGGCTTTGAACGAAATAAAACCCGAAAAAAAATACCTCGATTATGCCATTGAGTGGGGAGAGTCGCACGATTGGGGGCTTCGCTTCGGACTAGAGTCTCGGCATGCCGATCCTCACTGTGCCGGACAAACCTACCTCTATTTGTATGAAGTAGATCCAAAACCCGAACGCATAAAAGGGATAAAAACATCTATCGATTACATGATGGAAACCGAAAAAATTGATGATTGGGATTGGATTGATGCATTGCAAATGGCCATGCCCGTTTTTGCGAAACTTGCTGTTATTACCGGAGACAGCAGATATTCGGAAAGAATGTATGAAATGTATATGGATACAAAAGTTCGGCAAGGCCTTTACAATAAAAAAGATGGTTTGTGGTGGCGCGATGCCGATTTTCTTCCACCGTATAAAGAACCCAATGGCGAAGACTGTTACTGGAGCCGTGGAAATGGTTGGGTGGTTGCCGCTCTTGTGAGGGTAATGGATATTCTACCCGAAGACGACCCGCACAGGAAAGAATACCTGAAAACCTACAAGCAAATGATGAAAGCATTACTTAAAATTCAACGCGAAGATGGCTTCTGGAATGTGAGTTTGCACGATCCGAATCATTATGGAGGAAAGGAAACAAGCGGAACAGTACTTTTTGTATATGGTATGGCCTGGGGAGTAAATAATGGGATTTTGAAGGAGAAAAAATTTATGCCGGCCATTGTTAAAGGGTGGAATGCTTTAGCAAACGAAGCGGTACACCCAAATGGTATGCTGGGGTATGTGCAGGGAACCGGAAAAGAACCTAAAGACGGACAACCTGTTACTTATGATAAAAAAGCTAATTTTGAAGATTACGGTCTGGGATGTTTTTTACTTGCAGGCGCTGAAGTTTATAAATTAAAATAATGATAACTCATATCTTTAATGTTTTAATATCCAACATGAAAAAAGGCTACCTTAACAGGCAGCCTTTTGATATTTTATATCTTGTGATTTTGCTTATAACTTTTTGGCAACTTCAACAGTGGTAAACGATTCGATGGTGTCGCCTACTTTGACATCGTTAAAGTTGGCCACGTTTATACCGCACTCGTAACCACTCCTTACTTCCCTCGCATCTTCTTTAAATCGTTTCAATGAGCCAAGGTCGCCTGTATAAATCACAATTCCGTCGCGAATGACCCTTGCTTTGTTGTTACGGATAATTTTTCCGTCGCGAACAAGGCATCCGGCAATGGTACCCACCTTCGTGATTTTGTATACTTCCTGTATTTCTGCAGTACCTGTAATCT
>JAQIDF010000298.1 GCA_027858145.1 Prolixibacteraceae bacterium
CTGAAAACAGTCACTTACGAAAGTAAACTCCTTGATTTTCAGAAAGGCCAAGCCTTGAAATTGAACTTTTCGATTCAAGCACTTGAAAAAAAGGTAGTTTTCTTGCTGACACTATTTAATATTTCTTTAATGCATTCTGTTTTAACACCAATTGGGTGGCTTCTTCAAAATTATTTTCAAGTATGCTGATATCACCTAAAATCACATCCGGCTTATCACGGTTTTTGTCAATCAATTCGCGAATAGCCAGCATGGCCGCTTTCCGGCATATAAATTCGATGTCGGAGCCGGTCATGTTTTCTGTTTTCAAGGCCAGTTTATTCAGGCTTATTTTTTTTGCAAGTGGTTTGTTCCGGGTATGAATGCTGAATATTTTTTCGCGGGTTTTCACATCAGGTAAAGGCAATTCGAAGATCAGATCGAAGCGGCCACTACGCAGTAAGGCAGGATCGATTAAATCTATCCGGTTGGTAGCAGCCAATACAATTACACCTTTCAGGTCTTCAATACCATCCATTTCTGTAAGGAATTGGCCGATAATCCGATCAAGTACTCCGGAACTCGAACCATCTTCACTGCGCCGGGGAGTAAGGCTGTCAATTTCGTCGAGAAACAAGATACAAGGCGATGCTTGTTTGGCCATCCGAAAAAGTTCGCGGACTCCCTTTTCGGATTCACCTATGTACTTGCTCAGAATCTGCGGGCCTTTTACTGAAATAAAATTAACGCCGCTCTCGCTGGCAAGCGCTTTGGCCAGATACGTTTTGCCTGTTCCGGGTTTACCATGAAGAATAATTCCTTTTGGCGGTTTGGTATCGGCTTTTTTAAACAGGTCGGCATATTTTAAGGGCCATTCTACCGTTTCTTTCAATGCTTCTTTAATTTCATCAAGACCGCCAACATCGTCCCATTTCACATCGGGTACTTCTACAAAAACTTCCCTTATGGCTGAAGGTTCAACCTCTTTCATGGCATCCATGAAATTATCCATGGTTACTTCAAGCGACATTAAAAGTTCGTATGGAATTTCGGCCATCTCGAAATCGATTTGCGGAAGTATTTTCCGGAGTGCAGTCATGGCGGCTTCACGAGCCAGTGCTTCCAAATCGGCTCCTACAAAACCATGGGTGATTTCTGCCAATTTTTCCATATCCACATCTATCGACATTGGAATGCCCCTGGTATGAATATATAGTATTTCAAGTCTTCCTTTTTTATCAGGAATGGAAATGGAAATTTCGCGGTCGAAACGTCCGGGTCTTCTCAATGCCGGATCAATGGCATTGGGGATGTTTGTGGCTCCGATCACAATCACTTTACCACGCGATTCCAAACCATCCATGAGCGACAACAATTGGGCTACTACACGTTTTTCAACCTGTTTTTCACCACCCATGTCTTCACGTTTTGGCGCAATTGCATCTATTTCGTCGATGAAAATGATAGCAGGTGCGTGTGCCTGAGCTTCTTCAAATATTTTCCGAATACGGCCTTCGCTTTCGCCGTAAAATTTCCCCATAATTTCGGGGCCGGAAATGCTAATGAAATATGCATCGGTTTCGTGAGCCACCGCCCTAACGATGAGGGTTTTTCCAGTGCCGGGAGGACCGTACATAAATACACCCTTAGGTGGCTGAACACCAAGACGTTCAAAAATTTCAGGATATTTGAGGGGTAGTTCAATCATTTCCCTGATACGCTGAACCTGGTTACCCAATCCTCCGATATCTTCGTACGAAACTCTGCTTTTACTTTCCCCTTCCTGTTTGACCGATTCAAGTTGAAAAGTGGTATCAGGATGAATCAGTACCACACCTTCGGGACTGGTACCGGTAACTGTATAATTTACCGAACGTGAACCAAACAGATTGGCTCTGACTTTATCGCCTTTTGAAACAGGCAGGCCATTGATGAGTGAGCCAATGTACCGGGCATCATCGGCTTTTGACAAAGCGACAGATTTATTATCGGGTTTCAATTTTATTTTTGAGGCCGAAAGGCATGCGATTTTGACAATCTTTACTTTTTCATCGATCCCAGCTTGTGCATTTTCACGGGTAATACCATCTATTTGTATAATATGTTTACCACGGTCTTCAAGATAACAAGGCATGATTTTAACGGGGGTTGCGCGTTTTCCTTCTATCACAATGACATCGCCACTTTCCAGGCTCATTGCCTTCATGTCTTTTGGATCGATTCGGGCGATGGCTCTGCCCACATCTTTTACCAGAGCTTCTTTAACACGCAAAATATTTTCTTCAATAATTTTGGTCATGACTTTGTCTAATTAATTTCAAAAAGAAACTTTCTTACCTCATTCAATGATTCCAAACCTTTAATCTCTTGAGCAAATGTGGGCACTTCAACTTTATTAAAGAGGCTGAATGTTTCGTCAATTTGCTGGATGTATTTCAATTGACCTATTTTTTTTTGCTGGCAAAAAACACCATCCTCCGAAACCATTACATGGTTTACAATTATTTGATGTGCAATTATTTCCGATTTACCCAGATCGGCCAGCAAACGACTAGTTTCTAAAATGGCCATTGCTTCGGGAATACATACCGGTATAAATTCTGATTTAGTTGCATTTCGCAGCATATTTTCTATTCTTTTCACCGTTTTTTTCAAACTCAGCAAAAGACTATCGACCTCATCAATTTGGTATGATCCTGAAAAACTGGTAACTATATAGCGGTATTTCCATCTCAATTTAACGGCAACCTTAATCCAGTCATCCAACAATTTAGGCGATGAAATCAGACGAAGTGCATGACCAGTTGGAGCAGTATCGACCACGTATTTATCGTAGTTTCCTTCCTCAATAAAATCAATGATGGCTTTAAAACTCATCACCTCATCAATTCCAGGTATCGACAAAGTCAACATATCGTCAATGTCCTGATTGTCGAGATTTGATGAAGTTTCAAGAAGTTTCTTTAATTCGCTGTGATGATCTGTTTTGAATTTTGAAAGCGCTACTTCAGCATCCACTTCAATAGCAGCTAAATTTTTATGACCGGTAACTTCCTGCACTGCAGATCCAATTTGTTGTTCCAAGCTATCCGACAGCGAATGTGCCGGATCGGTGGAAATAAGCAGTGTTTTGAAATTTCTGGAAAGTTCAAGAGCTGTGGCGATGGCACAACTGGTTTTTCCAACACCACCTTTGCCTCCGAAAATGATGAGTTTAAGGTCGCTGTTTTCTAAGCCTGATAGTGCCATGCTATTTATTTTTTTATTCTGATTTCAAGGATCCCATTCGTGAATTTTTGTTTCAGATTTGCCATTTTTCCTTTTACCGGAAGTAATAATTCTTTCCTGTAATTGCGGTGTTTGCTGTCAGCCAAAATTTCAAGAATATCTTCCTTAAGGTCTATTTTTATATCATTTTCTTCAATACCAGGCATCTCTGCAATAACTACAATCTCGTCCTTTTCATCAAAGATATCGGTGATTGGCTCGCGTTCTTCATCAACTTTAGGTCCTTCGGGTGTTTTTTTGATATTTCCGAATGTCTCTACTTTTGGCGATCCTCCGCCTGCTGTATTGATGGTGAATCCATAAACACCTTTCATGCCTTTTCGAAGGTGATCCAGATTGATTTCGCCTTCCTCGGTCATTTTCCCGTTTTCTTCGAGTTTGCCAGCAAGGTCAACTAATTTTTCAATGCCTTTGAACATGCCACCAAGTCCGAAAATATTAAAATCAGCTTCGTCTTTTTTTTCTTTGTTATCATCTTTTTTCATAATGCACTCCGTTTTTTTTGAGTTAATAATTAAGTTATACCGTTTTGTTGCCGGCTTCCAGTTTTTCAAGACGTGCCATCAGGTCATCCTGATGTTGCATCAATTCTTTTTCCCTGGCCTTGGTCGAAAGATAGGTATCTTCCTGCCACCAGTTAATTCCCATTTCCTGGGCCTTATCAACCGAAGCCACCAATAGCCTGATCTTTATGGTTATTAAATCGATATCAGCAATTTGTATCTTGATATCGCCTGCAATAACTATCCCCTTGTCGAGTACTCTTTCCAGAATATCAGCAAGGCCTGTTGCATTAATTGAATGAGAAGGTTCTGACATAATAAAGTGTTTTTAATATTCCATTGACATGGTTTTCCAATCCGATTTTTCCTGAACAGATTCCTCTCCTCCAAAATTTTGCATGTCTACTGCTTTTTTATCATAGAACTTCTGGATTTCCTGTAACCTGTCGCGAATGATGTCAAGCCTTAGTAGCATCCTGATTTCTTCACCTTTTAACCGGTTTCTTTCTTTTTCGAAGATGTACAATTTGATGAATTCAGAATCTTCCTTATTTGGAATACCTGATTTGACAACACCTTGCATCGATTTGATGTTTTGAAGTCCTTTTATTTCGCTTGATATTGGCATAATGTACTAATTTTAAGGTTTAATAAAAATATCAACAATGTAAGTCAATCAGGTCATTCACAATTAACCTCACTCTTTCCTGATTGGTTTTTGAACCAATCCGGCTGGTTTCTGAAGTTAAGATATCCTGACAAATTAATCGAAACATCTGGTTTGTTTTTGATGGCTTTGAATTTAAAGTGGCCAGTGTTTTTGCAATCATGATGGAACCACGAACGGTTGGATCAAATTCAGTTTTCCCCGATTCGCGCAAACCCCTGACGACCTTCACGATTTTTTCAGTATCTGCCAGGGAGAGATCCGATTTTGCCGTGGTAATTTTCAGTTCTGTATCAAAATCAAAATGATCGAGATCCATTGTAACCATTCGGTCGCGCAAGGCATCCTGTGTGCGGTTAACTCCAGCATATTCTTCCGGATTTGAAGTAAATATGGCACGAAATTCAGGATGCACTTTCATGTAATAATCATCTTCTTTTCCGGCAGAAGTACTCATCATTTTTTCCTGAAGGATGGGCAGAAGAATATTATTTGCTTCGGCACGTGAACGTGTAAATTCGTCATAGATCAATGTAAAACCGTTTTTCACAGCAATTGTTAAACGATTGTTCACCCACTTTTTTTCCATGTTCTCTTCCTGCTTGTGAACAGTATGGATAAACCGGTCGTCCAGTTTTTTGAACCGATACCCTGATTCACTTCCAACCAAATCGGAGGTTTTGTACTCCGAGTCACCATGAATGATGACAACCGGCCTTCCTATTTTACTTGCCAGATGCATTGCTACCGTAGTTTTTCCGGTTCCCGACGGTCCTCTGAAATGCACAGGAAAACCTGCTTTGATATAATTAAGACCGCGGGTAGTAATGTCTTTAATGTACTCGGTCTCTACAAAATTCTCCATTTGTTTTGGTTCAAGTACTGTATTCGTTTCGTTGTTTCCACTATTCCGTTGCATATTGATTCTTTATGGGGTTTAATTAAAAATCCGATTTATGTAATTGTTCCATTGTATTTTTCCAGATCAGCCTTGCCTCTTCAATGTCCTTTATCATCTGTTCTTTCCGAGCCAGAAAAGCTTTTTTTCGATTAAGGTGAGTTGCAATGGCCTCTTGTCTTTTTGTTAAGCTTCTTTGGATAGTATTTCCGATATTGTTCATCTTTTCTGGTTTATCTTAAATTAGTCCTTTACCTCCACAACGAGTACAAGGCAGTCCATCGGACAATTTTCCCGTCCCTTTGCACTGAATACATTTTTTATTATTCACGCTGTAATTCATACCCTTTCCTCCACATACGATACAAGCTACTCTCGCTCCCAGCGGATTCTTTCCTGTTCCTGAACAAAAAACGCAGACGATCGCCGGCTCTGCAATTTCTACTTTTCCGGTTCCATCACATACCAAGCAATCTGATACCAAAGAAAGTAAGGCAAAAGGATCTTTCCCGGTTCCGCTACAAAATGAGCATTTGATTATTTTTGACATGGTATAAGTATAAATGGTATTTTATTAACTGCCAAGTCGAAATGACCACAATCACAGAAAGATCAGACCATCTCGAATTAGTAATTTTTTTGATAATTATTTCAGTGGGAAATACACATTGTCAATTTTTTGAATTTTACCTTCTTCGAGTAAAGTTTTAGCAACGAAACCAAGTTTCATGCGCGTTTCTCCAAGAGGTTTTTCCATTTCCGAAACTTTTAATCCATTGGGATGTTTGTTGATATAATCCAACATCTTTTCGTTCAATGTCATTGGAACTACGGGTTTCGGTACTTCCTTTATTTTCGCTTCTTCCGGGACTTCCTTCACTTCTTTAACCGGAACTTCAGCAACCGGTTTAACCTCATCTTTAGTTACTGGTTGCTTTGTTTTTTCAGCTTTAACTACGGGTTCCTTCGTTTTTTCAGCTTTAATTACGGATTCCTTTGTTTCTTTAATCACACCTGTTTTTCTGAATTCAGCAATGGTAGCCTGCAATTTACTCCATTCAGCCTGGCCATCACTTCTTTCTTTTGAGTAATTACCAATTAATCCGGCACTGGCTTTTTGAATTCCTTTTACTTGTTTTTGAATTCCTTTAATCGATGAATGAATGTCATTCATTAGTCCATTATAGTTATTCAGACGTGATGTTTCGCCATTATTCAAGTCTTTGCGCAAATTTTTAGCCATGGTTTGATTTTCCTTGCTTATTTCGGAAAGTCTTTTCTGAAATCCATTCAGCAAATCGTTGGTATATTTAACCAGTTCAGCGAGGTTATTTCTCCGTTCTGCCAAGTCATTTCCCAATACTGCTCTAAGTTCGGCCGACATTTCCTGATGCTCTTTGTCGAAGTCGGCAAGCATCTGGTTGGTATCATTCAAAATATTCGTTACATCATCATTGACATGTTGGATGTCAGCGTTAATGCTACTCATCAGGGCATCAAATTCCCGCATTCGATCACGTTCTTCCTGCATTCTTTCGGCCCTGCCCTGAGCGAAACTTGCGTTCTGATCTTTAGCCATTTGTCCTCTGTCGGTTGCAAATCCATTCATCATGTTGATGGTCGAAGTTTGAACTTCCATCACTTCTTTCTGAATATCCGTAATGGAATTGCGAATCCCTTTAATTAGAATTTTGTAGGAATTCAATCGTTCTTTTTCACTTTGTTGAAGATCTTTTTCACTTTGTTGAAGATTTTTTCTCAGAGATTTAGCATTCGCAGTTAATACGGCTGCCATCTCCTGATGGTCTTTGCGGAAACCATCAAGAGCACCCTGTACGTCGTTTACAAGCTCTTCATTTTCTTTGATTCGATTTTTGAACGAATTAAGTAACTCTTCACTTAAATCTTTCATTTCAGCTGCTAATCCCATTTTTTTATCTCCTATTATTTTATTAATTATTAATTTGAGTATAGATTGATTTCTTTAGTTAATTGATCTTTAATTTTTTTTATGTCATGTATGAGAATCTGATCGCCTTTTTTCAGCAAGTTATTCAGGCTCTCAATCATGCGATTATGCAAAGTCTGAAAATCAGAAAACGACTTCATAACGGTTTCTTTTCTCACTTCCTGAAGTTTTGAAATTTGGGAGAGTTGTTCTTTTATCAATTTTATTTTTTCGTTGACATCCGGAGATGTGATATCTTTTATACCCAAAAGGCTTTCTTTGAGCGATTGGGCTGTTTCTTTCTGTGCTTCAATAAAGTTTAAAAATTGTGTTTCGGCTTCTTTTTCCTTTTCATCGAGTGCTGAAAGGATACCAGACATCATGGTATTGTAATCTTTTTTACGGAGTGAACCGTTTTTTGCGAGGGTTTCGCTAAGTCTTGAATTTAAAATTTCTCTTTCTTTCCGTAGTTCGTTTAAGGAACTATGAACATTATCGAAAAGAAAATGGCTTGATTCTGTAATGTTTTCCGAAGATTGGAAGGCAGACTGAATTTTCTGAATTCTGGATTCGTAGGATGCAATAATATTGTTTAAAAAATCATCAATATTTAATTCAGGCTGAGTATTCATTGCAATAAAGTTTATTTTATTATTGTTAGTAAAAAAGAAGTAATTCTTGGTAACTCATGCTTTTTGTCCAGAGTACTCGGGACGGAAGGATGTTTAGCAAGAATAACTGCTTAACTGAAAATGCTTATGCAGCTTTTGCAGTTAATCCAATAGCTTCAGCATATTTCAGATAAGTTTCAACAGAAGCAACTACGATTCTTGCTTCGACCGCAAGCAATTCGATACCTACTAATGAAACGCGAACCCATGCGTCAACTACAACACCTTTGTCAAGAATACGGTCAATAACTTCTACCAAACTTGACGATCCGATTGTTTTTTCTACTGACATAATTTTTATTTTTATTGTTAATAATGTGCCGTACTTTTAGAGGGACGGCTACCTCTTTGTTTTTACTTCAATAAAATAAAATACTTAAGCTGCTTTAGCTGTCAAGCCAATAGCTTCGGCATATTTCAGATAAGTTTCAACAGAAGCAACTACGATTCTTGCTTCGATAGCAAGCAATTCGATACCTACTAATGAAACGCGAACCCATGCGTCAACTACAACACCTTTGTCAAGAATACGGTCAATAACTTCTACCAAACTTGACGATCCGATTGTTTTTTCTACTGCCATGATTTTTATTTTTATTGTTAATAATGTGCCGTACTTTTAGAGGGACGGCTTACCTCTTTTGTTATAGGTTAAAAAGTAAGTTACGAAACCCTATATGTGCCGGATTCATCGTACTCACGATTTTCTTTCATATCGGTCATAAACCAAAGGCTGTGCCGTAATTTTTTGGCATTCCTGAAAAACATAAAGTGAACCGGTTAAAGGACTGAAATCCAGTATTTAAAAAAAAACATTTATTTTTAATACTGGATTTTCTTTGGAATGAATCAGTTGTAAACAGACCGATTGCGAAAAAATAAACACGTAGGTACGTGAAAATGCGGATGGAGAAATGAAGAAATATGGCCTGTTATCGTCCAAAATCTGGATGGAAATGATGATTTGAAAGTTATACAACCCCTGGGGTTGAATATTCACTCGTGTTATCCATTTTCTATAAACATTTTATCCCTCTGGGATATTTTTTGAGCTAACTGAAAAATTCAATTGCAAGCTTTTTTTAGTATTTCTTTTATAATGCTTGCACTTCATCCTTTCAAATTGCATGTTATACTATTTACTATCAATGCTTAAGGTGTTTTTCAGCAGACTCTATTTAGTATCTCTGACACTTGTACTCTTAGATTAGCATTACCTGAGTGGGGCAGAATATTTATAAAAAACAGGTGAAAGATATTCGGTTTAAATTCTAAATAAATCCTTTATTTAGAATTTACATCTGCTGTTTTGTTGATGTTGATATTGTATTTTTTCAATTTTCGGCTCAGCGCATCGCGGTGGATTCCCAGGGTATCTGCAGCCTCTTGTTGATTATAATCACAGCTTTTAAGGACTTTTCGGATGAGATTAATTTCATTCATTTTTAGATTGACTATCTCATCTGTTGGAATCGTTTTTTCAGCTTTATGAGATTTTACCCGGAAGTCATCAATTCCAAGTAAATTGCCTTTGCAAAGCATAATGGCCCTTTCAGTCATATTTCGTAATTCCCTAACATTACCAGGAAAATCATATTCCGTAAGTACATTGAAAACCTTCTTGTCGACACAGATTTCTGGTTTGTTTAATTTTGTGGAAAAGACTTTAATAAAGTGTTCAATAAGAGGTTGGATGTCTTCCGGCCTTTCGCGCAGTGGGGGTATATGGATGTGAAGTGTATTCAGGCGATGAAGTAAGTCGAGCCTGAAATTTTTTCTCTCCACCCGTTCTTCAATGTCATGATTTGTAGCTGAAATAATACGGAAGTCAGTAGGAATCAAATTAGTGTCTCCAACCCGGGTAACAACCTTTTCTTCGGTTGCCCGCAAAATCTTGGCCTGCAGATTAAAAGGCATATCGGCAATTTCATCCAGGAACAAAGTTCCCTTGTGGCAAACTTCGAAGTAACCCATTTTATCGGTAATCGCTCCGGTAAATGATCCTTTTTTATGCCCAAAAAACTCACTTTCCAAAAGCGTTTCTGTAATAGCGCTGCTGTTAACGGCAGAAAAAATATGATCTTTTCTTGTACTCGAATAGTGTATGATTCGGGCAATGTTCTCTTTACCTGTTCCACTCTCACCGGTAATCAATACGTTGGCATCGGGGTAATTGGCTGCAGTCATGGCTTGTTCGAAAACTTCCGTAATCTGAGGGCTAACTCCAATAAACTGCCGATCGATTTTATTTTCAAGTGATTTTGAGATCAAGGAGTTCTTTTCTTCCATCTGCTTCAGCTTCCGGTGCATCTGAAGATATTTTTGGGTGCGCTCAAGGGCTATCTGGACATCAATAAACCGGAAGGGTTTGCGTAAATAATCGAAAGCTCCCTGGCGCAATGCTTTGATGACCGTATCCATATCGCCATGAGCCGAAATAATAATGACTTCCAAAGCGGGATATAAAACTTTAACATCTTTCAACACATCCAATCCATTTGCACCGGGCAAACGCACATCGAGTATCAGAAGATCGATAACATGTTTGTTTAATATCTTTTTTCCTTCTGCAACGGTGTTGGCTTCAAATGATTCAAAGTCTGAATCCTGAAAAAATCCACTTAGTTCTTCAGTTAATTGTTTTTCGTCGTCCAGAATTAAAATTTTTATTTTGTTTTTTTGGGTCATTTTAGGTTTTTATTTTGAAAGTCAAATTTTAATTTGACTTTTGTGCCCGACAAACTGTTACTTGTAATTTCGATGGTTCCATTCATTTCCTGAATGATCTGATAGGAAATTGATAATCCGAGACCGGTACCTTTTCCTTCTTCCTTGGTGGTGTAAAATGGCAGCATAATTCCCTGCATGTCATCGTTGTTGATTCCAATTCCATTGTCGGTTATTTCAACGATCAGAAATTGATTTTCCTGATAAGTGTTGATACCCACCGTCATATCCGAAAATCCTTTCTGTTTACTTTTCTTCTCGACCAAGGCATCTTTGGCGTTGACCAGCAGATTCACGATCACTTGTTCAAATTTATAAGTATTGCCAAATATTGGTGGAATTTGCTTGTCGAGTTTAAGGTTCAGCCTTATTCCAATGTGTTTGAACTGTTCGGTAATCATCGAAATGGCATTACTGATGCTGACATTAATATCAAAAACAGCCGATACATAATTGTCACCGTTTCTCGAAAATGCCCTGACATGATCGATAATATTTTTGATTCGGGTGATATTTTCGAAAATTCTATCTGACTTATTTTTCAGAAATTCGATGTTGATTGTTTCTGTTTTGGCGGTTTCAAAAAGAATTTTATCCATCACCATTGAAATGATATTTAAGGGTTGGTTAACCTCATGTGCTATTCCCGATGCCATTTCTCCCAAGCTGGTCATCCGGTCGGCGTGAAGTTTTGTGGTCTCTATTTTTTTCCTCTGTGTTATATCACGGATGATCAGCATAAACGACAAAGGCTTTCCATCCAAAGCCTGAATAAGCGTTGAGCTTATTTCACTGAAAAATATGGATTGGTTTTTCTTTCTGATCTTCAATCCTACATTTTGTGCAAGACCTTCATTTATTGTCTTTTCAAACATTTCTTCGGCCAGACTAATTTCCTCAGATGGAACAAAATGATTAAATTCTTTGCCAATCAGTTCATCTTTTGAATCGGCACCAAATAATTCAAGTCCAATTTCAGAAGCTTCTGTAATTATTCCTTCCAGGTTGAGTAATAAAATACCATCGGGTGATGCATTTAACATGGTCCGGTATTTTTCCTCGCTTATTTTCAATGCCTCAAAAGCTTTTTTACGTTTGGTGATGTCGACCAAAGAAGTAACTCTTACATTTCGTCCTTTATATTGCATCATTTTCCCTTGTAAAACACATGGAAAAGATGTCCCGTCTTTCCTTAACGCCATCGCTTCGTATGCATATTCAATGCCTGAGATCATATTATTCATAACCATTTCCCGATCTTCAGGCACAATCCAGTCAGTTCCGAACCGGGTTATTGCTTCTTCTGTTGTATAACCAAACATCAGTTCAGCGGCCATATTTTGTTCGATGCAAACACCTTTTTCAGAGAAAAAGATAGCTTCAAAAGAGGCTTCAGACAAACCACGGTATTTTTCCCTGTTCTTTTCAATTTCTGCTTCAGCATTCTTGCGTTCAGTGATGTCAGTATAAGTTCCGAGTATGCCGATAACCTTACCATTGTTGTCTATCAGTGGTATTTTGCTAGTAATGAGGGTAGTGATTTTTCCTGTGGGCGTTGTTTGTGACTCTTCTATATTAAATTGAGGAACACCACTTTCTATGACTTGTTTGTCGATACTGCGGTACAGTTCGGCCTGATTGAACCACCCCATCTCAAAATCATTTTTTCCAACAATTTCCGCCTGACTTGAAAATCCGACATCTTGAGCAAATATGGAGTTACAACCCAGATAAACAAGATTTGTATCTTTCCAAAATATTCTAACAGGCACTGTGCTGATAATATCATCAATAAATTTCTTTGATGCATGCAGTTTTTTTTCCTTTTGTATACGACTGGTGATATCAATTATGCTTATATGACATTCCTTTCCACTATTGTCGATCAAACCTTCAATATGCACAAAGATTTGCTGCTTATCACCTGTATCAAGCTCTAATTCACAAGTTTCTTTGCACTTACTCTTAAAAACATTATGAAAAAAAGCATTAAAAACAGGACGCGTATTTTCAGAAATAAAAAAACCGAAATGACTGCCTAATAAAAGCGAACGTTCCTTACCAAGCATTTTGGCACCATTATGGTTAAGCTCGATTATTTCCACTTCTTTTGAAAGTGTAAAAAAACCAGATGGGGCAAAATTGTATAATTCACTATATTTTCGGGTAGCAATTAAAGCCTTCTGGTTTGATACTTTGAGTTCATCGTTCTGAAATTCCAATTCGATTTGGTTAGCCCTTAAAGATTCCTCCATTTCAATATTGTGCGTGATGTCACGATCTACTCCCCTATATCCTTTCATATTTCCATTTTTGTCGATAATGGGGACCCCATTGGTGAGCAAACAAATTTTTTTGCCATCCTTGCTGATGTTCCAATTCTTTATATCTTTTATGGGCGACTTGTTTGCTGCTTTTTCAGAAAATAGAACTGCGACCCTTCTTCCTTCATCCGGTGACATGAAATCGAAGGGTGTTTTACCGATAATCTCTTTGGGAGGATATCCCAAAATGTTGTAAACATGATGCGAACAATAGGTATAAATGCCATTTTCATCTACTTCCCACATCCAATCAGCCATGGTGAAAATGATATCTTCGAGTCGTCCTTCGCTTTCAGTAAGGGCTTCGTTAAGCTGGATTAATTTGTTAGTAGATTCTTTAAGTTTTTTGCTTTCGTTAATTATAGTTTGTTTCTGATAGTAAAGATCAAGAAACACCTTTATTTTACTTAGCAGAATAGGAATTTTAATTGGTTTATAAATGAAATCAACCGCACCGGAGTCGTATCCCCTATATTCGTCACCCTCGTTGCTAAAGCTGGCGGTCAGAAAAAGTACCGGGACTTTATCACCCAATCTTTCTTCGTTCAATTTCACTGCCAGCTCGAACCCATCCATTTCCGGCATCCGCACGTCGAGAATGGCTAAGGCAAGTTCAATTCCTCTGGTTTTTTCAAGCGCCTCTAACCCGGAATGCGCCATAATCAGGTTAACATTAATTTTATCGATGATCGTTTTAAGTAAAAACAGATTTTCTTCGGTATCGTCAACAATAAGGATATTTGGTAAAGAATTCATAGTAAAAGTTGAAACAGATTAATGCAAATTTCATCATTTCAGGCTAGTTAATACCAAAATAATGTTAAGTCAAATAAGAGTGTTTATTCCAGAATCGCTTTTGTGAAAAATTAAAGGTAAGAATATATTATATTAATTCAAAACAGGCGAACTAATTTTCTTAGTCTCTTGTATTTCGTCTTTTGGCAATTTTCAGAATACTTTGCCTGCAATACTTACAGAAAAAAAATCACTTTGGTTTCCACCCCCTCTAACTCCCCTTTCCGGTACCCGGAACAGGCTGTTTCCGTTGCACTCAAACGAGGAGAAGGTGGGGATACGAAGTAAATTCGTATCTTGCTCTACTCGATTAGCGTTAATAAAAATTTGTGTTGCACAATTTGACTAGATGACATTTTTAATGTAAATTGCGTCATTAAACTGACGGTATTATGGATTATTTAGATAGAGACATTTCTGAAAACATTATAAAAAAATTACAACCGAATAAAGTTGTTATTGTATTTGGAGCTAGACGAGTTGGAAAAACAGTTCTCGTAAAAGATATATTAGCAAAAATTAATGAGCCAATTCTTGCCTTAAATGGAGAGGATATAAATGTTCATGATAAACTTGCTATCAGAACCGTTGAAAATTATAAACAAATAATCGGTTCATATAAACTACTTTATATTGATGAAGCACAGAAAATCCCTGAAATTAGCTTAAAACTCAAGCTGATGGTCGATGAGATTGAAGACTTAAAAATTATTATTTCCGGATCTTCATCATTTGACATAAATAAAGATGCAGGCGAACCCTTAACTGGTCGAAAATATACTTTTAATCTTTTTGCATTATCTGAAAATGAATACAATCAAGTCGAGAACAACATATCTAAAATTGACAAGATTCGAGAACGTCTTATTTTTGGAAATTATCCAGAATTACTTCATTTGCCAGACCAAACAGATAAAAGTGATTATTTAAATGAAATGGTTAGTTCGTATTTATTGAAAGATATTCTTGTTTATGAAAATATTAGAAACTCTCAAAAAATATTTAATCTTTTACGTTTGATTGCTTTTCAAATTGGTGGTGAAGTTTCTCTTCAGGAATTAGGCAAACAACTTGGAATTAGTAAAAATACAGTAGAGAAATACCTCGATTTATTGAGTAAAGTCTATATACTTCATAAAGTAGAAGGATTTAGCAGAAACCTTAGAAAAGAAATTACAAAAAATTCAAGATGGTACTTTCTTGACAATGGAATTAGAAATGCTGTGATTGCAAATTTTAATCAAATAGAGTCAAGAAATGATATTGGTCAATTATGGGAAAACTACATGATAAGTGAAAGACTTAAATATCAAGAATATAAAAGAATGTCTTCAAATAATTATTTTTGGAGAACCTATGAACAACAAGAAATAGACTGGGTTGAAGAACGTAATGGTTCATTGTTCGGTTATGAGTTTAAATGGAAAGAAAATAA
>JAQIDF010000008.1 GCA_027858145.1 Prolixibacteraceae bacterium
CCAGCTATAATTGTTGCCGGGCCGGTTTTCTCTACCGATACATCAGATTGAGTAGTTACTGTCAATGTTTCCGTATCGCTGTTGTCCGCCGGGTTCGGGTCGGTTGTGCTGCTTTCGGCCATGGCCGTGTTCGTTAGTATGCTACCTTCGGTTACGTTCTCGTTGATAACCCCGCGCAACATGATATTGAAATCTGCCCCTTCGGTAAGCTCACCATGGGTGTATGTTACCGGCCAGATGCTCCAGTTATCGCCACCATCGGTACTGAACTCAGGGCTCAGGATGGAGGTTGGCACAAGGTCGTTAAGTTCTACACCCTGAGCATGAGATGGCCCTGCATTTTCTACCTCAATGGCATAAACGACCGTATCGCCGGCAAGGGCTATGGTTTGAGCTGTTTTGTCAACACGCAGGTCGGCTATCGCGTTTACGTCGCCAGTGTGCGTGGACGTATTGTTTGCCGTATTTGGGTCGGGCGTGCTTGATGTTACGGTAGCTGTGTTTTCTATGGTCGAACTTTGCGGCACATCGGGCTGTACGTTTGCCTCAAGGGTGAGCGTATAGCTGCTTCCTGCTGCAAGTGTCCCGATTGTCCAATCGGGGGAAGACCATGTACCATCTGTTGCCGAAGCACCGGAAAATACCAGCTCCGTAGGCAGGTTGTCTTCTACCGAAACGTTTTGGGCATCGCTCGGCCCGTTGTTGCTTACCATTATCGTATAGGTGATACCGTCGCCGGCCACAAATGGGTTGGGCTGTGCTGTTTTGGTTATGGTCAAATCGGCACTGGTTGTAACATTTGTAGTTGTGGTAGAGGTGTTGTCGTCGGGATCGGGGTCAGGCGTTGGGCCTGAAACCACGGCCGTGTTGTTGATCTGCGTGCCTGAAGGTACGTTGGCCTTCACCTGCGCAGTAATCTCTATGGTTTCAGATGTGCCGGCGGCCAACGTGCCCAGTTCCCAGTCGGGGGCAATAAAACTACCTGCCGTGGGGCTTGCACTTACAAACGTAAGTTCAGGTGGCAGGTTATCGCTTACCAATACGCTTTGGGCATCGCTCGGACCCACGCTGTTTACCGTAAGTGTGTAGGTTATGTTTTCACCGGCTACAACTTCTGTAAGGTCGGCGGTTTTAATCACCGATAAATTGGCCAGGGCATTCACTGAATTGATAACGGTTGAGCTGTTATTGTCAGTTATCGAGTCGGGCGTTGTACTACTAACAAAAGCAGTATTGCTGATTGATATGCCTTGTAAAACATCCGGTTTTACCCTTGCTTCAAGTTCAAGTGATGCAGATGCACCATTGACTAGCGTACCAATATTCCATTCGGAATCATTCCAGCTACCTGTTGAAGGCGTTGCACTTAATAAAACAAGCTGAGATGGCAGGTTATCGTTTACAAGTACATCCTGAGCATCCGACAATCCATAATTATTAACCGTAATGGTATAAGTAAGCACTTCACCGGCAGTTAATGCATCGGGGACAGTTGTTTTAAACACTGCAAGGTCGGCAACCGGGTATACTTCGTCGTTGGCTTGGGCAGTATTGTTATCCAAATCCGGATCGCTTACTTCGCTACCAACAGTGGCAATATTTTCTATTTCACCACTGTAATCACTACTTAATGTTCCCCTTATCAATACGGTACATTCACCACCTGCCACTACTTTTCCCATATTGGCAGAACCATTCCATGGTAAATATCCCGATTCGCAGCGAGAAGCTTCAACGCCGGTAATTATTTCAGGCACATTGTCGTAAACCATGTAATTGGTAGCATCGCTGGGGCCATTGTTGCTGTATGTGATGCGGTAAACTATCCCGCCACCTGCAATAAGCTCATGTGGCGAAGTCACCAGTTCTTTCATAACAACAACATCAGCTTCCCTTTCAACTGTTGTTAAAAAAGTAGATGAATTATTGCTGTTGTCGGGGTCGGGTGTACCACTGTTAACTGTCACTGTATTCGAAATATCTTGTGCAACATTACTTAATACATCGCCACGGATTTGGAGCGCATATGTATCGCCAAAGTTCAATGTTCCTATATTTAGTGATCCGTTCCATGCAGACCAGCTGTTACCGCCATCGTTAGAATATTCGGGATTCACTACAAAATCTTCATCAATATTATCGGATATTATTACCGATTCTGCATTCATATTCGGACTAAGGTTATTCACCTCAATTGTATAGCTAATTTTTGTCCCTGCTACAATAGTGACAGATCCTGATTTAACTACATACAAGTCGGCTTCAACTTCTAACAGAGTCTCTATGGTTTGGGTGTTGTTATTCGGAGCCGGATCAGGCACATCGCTTGTTACGCTGGCGGTGTTCACCATTGGATTGCTAGCATCGTTGGTAACCGTGCCCCTAATTCTTAGTTCATAAGTAGCATTGTTGTCTATTGAACCCACGTTCAAATTTCCTGCCCAGCTATTCCACGATGAACCTCCATCGGTTGAATACTCTGCACCTGAAATTACAGCCGGGTCAATAAAATCGGTAATTACGGTACTGGTAACATCGCTTGGCCCGTTGTTAAACACACTAATCAGGTAAACAATTTCTTCGTTTTTGTTGACCGGAGAAGTAAGGTCGGTTTTAGCCAGTATCAGATCTGCCGATGTTTCTATTGTTGTGCTTACATCCGACTCGTTATTGCTTAAATCAGGGTCGGACGTATCGCTGCTTACCGTGGCAAAGTTCACCAAAGTGCCCGTTGCCGAAGATGATACATCGCCCCTTACCAGCAAATTGTTAATTCCGGGTGTTGCCAAAAAATCAGGAAGTGTTCGTAAACCACTCCAAGACTGCCAAGAGTTGCCGTTGTTCAACGAATATTCGCCATTTGAAATGCCTTCTGGCAGAATATCTTCGATGCGAAGGTTGGCTGCATTACTTGGGCCATTGTTCAAAACAGTAAGGCCATAGGTTATTTTCGTCCCAGCTATAATTATTGCCGGGCCGGTTTTCTCAATCGATAAATCCGACATCGTAGTTACTGTCAATGTTTCCGTATCGGTGTTATTTGAAGTTACCGGATCAGAAGTTGTGCTTAATACCGTTGCGGTATTTTCAATTTCCGTACCCTTGCTAAGGCCTTCAATTAAAGTTCCCCTTAGCAAGAAATCGAAGGATGCCCCATTATCTACCAAACCATAAGTAAGTATGTCGGTCCATACGTTCCAGCTTTCACCATCATCGGTACTGTACTCAGGAGTTTCGAAAATTAATGGAACATTGTCTGATACCTGAACAAACTGAGCATCCGATGATCCTGAATTACTCACT
>JAQIDF010000089.1 GCA_027858145.1 Prolixibacteraceae bacterium
AATTCAGTGGATGAAAATACTTAATGTTACATACGGTTAATTTACAAAGATTGAAAAGATTGATTGCCTACGGCAGATTGAAATAGATTGACTTTTGTATACTTAGAATAAAATCAATCCATTCAATCTCCATCAATCCAGTTAGATAAAAACCACTTTATATCTTTTCTTTCCCACTAAAAGTGCAGTAGTACCAACCAATCAACTACTCCCTCGGTTTCTTCTTTCGCAGAAAAAGCACCTGCCCGTTGCGGGCTTCCTGTTCTTTGTCCATTCGGTTAAGCCGGTAAAGCCTGTTCAGCTTCATGCCATATTTTTGTGCCACATCGCGCATCGTTTCGCCGGCTTGTACACGATGTTTTTCATGTCCCTTTGGTGCGTTATATCGTTTGCGTTCAAGGTAAATCAGTTCATCCTTTTCAGGTTGTACGGCATCTTTGGGCAAGTCGTTGTAATGGATAACCTCCCATCGTTTCATATCCATCTCGCGGGCAATGCTCTCGTACGTGTCGCCTGTCATGGCGTGTATAGCTTCCAGTCCGTTAACAAAGATCACCTCACGGTTGTCGTACGGATTAATTTTCAGGTTGTCAAAAGTCTCAATAACTTTTTCCCGTGCGTTGTCAAATGCATTTTTCTCCTCCGTTTCAATTTTCGGAATGTACGCTGCCAGTTCTTCCGGTTCAACCTTGTCAAGCAGGTGCAAATTCTCGTCTTCAATAATTTTAATCAGTCTGTTGGCATATTTCGGGTCGGTGGCATACCCCGCCTTTTTCAACCCGCGTGCCCACGCTTTGTAGTTGGTGTGGCCAAGTTGAAACAAAAAACTATAGCGCCCGTTTTGCATCAAAAAATTCGTGTGGTCAATATACGATTCCTCTACTGTCCGGTATTTCCTGAAACACTCATTCAGCGCATCATCGTTGTGGTACACCCGTGCCCCCTGCCAGTCGTTCCGGCACTTAATCCCAAAGTGGTTGTCCGACCGCCGCGCCAGCCTGCTGTTGCCGTTGCCCGATTCAAGGCACCCCTGCGCCATGGTAATACTGGCCGGTATCCCGCTGCGGTGCATTTCCCTGATAGACAGCGCCTTGTATTGGTCGATATACTCACTCCGCGACATGCGCGTTTGCGAATTGGCAAAAAGTGTAACCAATAATAAAGCCGTTATCGAAATAAAAAGAATTTGTTTCATATAATTGATAAATAGATTTTGGCGGGCTACGGTCTCCGGCTTTTAGTGCCCTCGTTGCGCCCGTGTTTCACGCGTCACCCGGGTAGCTTCCAAAGGTCGCTCCCGGTTGCCGGTTCAACATCGTACGCACCATCGGCCAGCTAACCGCCTCCAACCTGCCCGGGGCCGCTGCCTAATAATTTCCACTATTCTTCACAATACTCGTTATGTTTTGGTAACAGTTTAAAGATTAAAGCTTTCGTTTGCTTATTTTGTGATGTTTACAAGCTTGTCTCATGTCTGATATCTAAAGTCTGATGATCTATTGTGTTAATGTCAGCAAAAATAAAAAAAATGACACCCGAAACCACGAGCTTTTATGCAACAATTAAAAAAATTGTACATTTGGGCAAATTCATTATATATGGAACGGAAGAAAATAGCGATTGAGTATATCGAAATATCATCGATTGATGAACTTACTACCTCCGATGCTTATTTGGTTGCCAAGGCCCGCGAGGTTGCCAATAATGCCTGGGCTCCGTATTCTAAATTTCTGGTGGGAGCAGCGGTCGAGCTCACTAACGGGAAAGTGGTTACAGGCAATAATCAGGAAAATGCAGCTTATCCGTCGGGATTATGTGCCGAGCGGGTTGCCCTTTTCGCTGCCAACGCTAATTATCCCAATTCGCCCGTTAAAACCATTGCTGTTTCGGCATTCAATAAAAACGGACAAACCAAAACTCCGGCCAAACCCTGTGGGGCGTGCCGTCAGGCCATCCTCGAATCGGAACTTCGTTTCGAGCAACCTATTCGTCTCATTCTCGACGGAGAAGAAAAAATCAATATTATCGAGGGAATAAAAAATCTGTTGCCCCTCAGTTTTGGGAAAGATGATTTGTAATGCTTATAGCCTCAGATTTGTATCCTCTGTCTGTCAAAATGTTTCATTTTTGATGTTGTTTGAGTTTTTATATGAAAACAGATAATCAGCTAAATAATAACTGGCGCAAAGTTGCCTCGGTAATGTACCATAAGCCGGTCGATTCGAAAATATTTGGTGAGGTTGAGCTCGATGTAACCCACCTCGAAGAATACATATCTGCACCCCGAAAAATTAAGGTAAATTTGTCTTTTTTATAAAAAGAACTATATTTGCAGTTCAAAATTGTGGAAAGATTTGTGAATGATTGCAACCACAGAAAAAAATGCTAAAGCGTTCGTATTCGCTTTCTTGCAATTCAGATTCACAAATCCCGCTTTTTCTTTTTATTAATCTCCCCTTACAATTGGGGTAAAAAGTAAAATTATGGGATATTTATTTACTTCAGAATCGGTATCGGAGGGACACCCCGATAAAGTGGCCGATCAAATTTCAGATGCACTTCTCGACATAATAATTGCGTTCGACCCCGCAGCTAAGGTAGCCTGCGAGACTTTGGTCACAACCGGACAGGTTGTACTTGCCGGCGAAATTAAAACCGAAACGTATATCGATGTGCAGGAAGTGGCACGCAAAGTGATTAACCGTATTGGGTACACCAAGGCGGCTTATCGTTTCGACGGTGATTCGTGCGGCGTGTTTTCATCCATTCACGAGCAAAGCGCTGATATTAACCGTGGTGTGGTTCGCGAGGATCCGATGGAACAGGGTGCCGGCGACCAGGGTATGATGTTTGGCTATGCTTGTACCGAAACCGACAACCTCATGCCGCTCGCGCTCGAACTGTCGCACAAACTATTGCTTGAGCTGGCTGAACTGCGTCGCGAAAACAACGATATTACTTATCTGCGCCCCGACTCAAAATCGCAGGTAACCATCGAGTACGATGATGACGGAAAGCCAAAACGTGTTCATACCATTGTGGTTTCAACACAGCACGATGAGTTTATCAATCCTGAAGACAGCAGCCGGGAGGCACAATTGAAAGCCGATGAGCAAATGATTGAAAAAATCCGC
>JAQIDF010000384.1 GCA_027858145.1 Prolixibacteraceae bacterium
ACGTTTGTCTTAAATGCTTCAATTGTATTTTATAGTTTCGATCTAATTTGTTAAAGAAGAATGAGAAGTATTTGCTTGTCCTGAAAGGACTTAATTTGAATAACCGCCGGTAAAGCCGGCGGGTACAGCTATCGGCACAAACAGAGCCCTGAAAGGGTTCAACATAGATTCAGCCCACTTCGGGGCTGGGGCATGGACTATTATTCAACCCCCGGTTTCGCCAGCTCCACCGGGGGTTATTCAAATATAGCCACTTCGTGGCATAGCTAAGTATTTCGGCAGTAAGAAACAGGATATCTAATTCGTCTAAGTCTCCGTTGAACGTTGTTTCATGTCCTGCGGGCAAGATTTTCCGCCTGCTTTGTCTGCCTATAACTTCAATTCAATGCCTTTATGCATGATTCAATTCATGTCTAAAATCTAACGATCTATTGTGACCAATGACTACTGACTTTTCCGAATGTCTGATTAATTTAGTTTCTTTGTTACCATATTTAAATCAATAAAGAAAATATTATGGCTTTAGATACTTTAGTAAATCATCGCTCAATACGTAAATATAAAGTTAAAAGCATTGATGACGCTTTGATGAACAGGATATTGGAAGCAGGATGCCGGGCTTCAACCACAGGGAATATGCAGGTTTATTCAATTATCAATACAACTGACGCTGAGGTAAAAGAAAAGTTATCCCCAAGTCATTTTAATCAGCCAATGATTAAAGAAGCTCCTAACGTGTTAACCTTTTGTGCCGATTTTAACCGTTTCAACAAATGGTGTAAGCAAAGTAATGCAGAACCGGGATACGATAATTTTCTTTCATTTATGACTGCTGCCATTGATGCTCTGCTTGTAGCGCAAAATGTAACTATTGCTGCCGAGGAAGAAGGATTAGGTATTTGTTACCTTGGAACCACAACCTACAATGCCGACAAAATTATTGATGTATTGAAACTACCCAAAGGAGTTGTACCAATTACCACTATAACCATAGGTTGGCCGGATGAAGCACCCGCGCAAGTTGAACGTTTACCACTTGATGCTGTTGTCCATCAAAATGTCTATTCAGACTACTCAGATGACGATATAAGGAAGTTATATGTTGAAAAGGAGTCGTTGTCTGCCAATAAACAATTCGTTGCTGAAAACGACAAAGAAACGCTTGCACAAGTTTTTACCGATGTACGTTACAAAAAAGCCGATAATGAACATTTTTCAGTAGTGTTGTTAAAGGTGTTGAAAGAACAAGGGTTTATGTAGTGTCTAATGACCATTTCCTTTAAAAACATCCCTGGCTGAACCTTGTGCAGTAGGCATAATCAAAACATCATCTATGTTAACATGATCAGGGCGTGTGACCATAAACAATATGGTTTCGGCAACATCTTCGGCATAAAGGGGGGTAAATCCTTTATATACATCGTCGGCTTTTTCAGCATTGCCGTGAAAGCGCACAAGTGAAAATTCTGTTTCGACCATCCCCGGGCTTATTCTGCTAACTTTAATATTGTGTGGTAATAAATCGAGTCGCATGCTTTTTGTAATCGCTTCAACCGCGTGTTTGCTCCCGCAGTAAACACTTCCGTTAGGGTAAGCTTCACGGCCGGCAATGGAAGATACATTGATGATGTGTCCCTTTTTATTTGTAACCATAAGCTGTGATACCACACGAGATATGTAAAGCAAGCCTTTTATATTGGTGTCAACCATTTTATCCCAATCATCATAATCTCCTTCATGTACAGGGGCTAGTCCTGAAGCCAACCCTGCATTATTTATCAAAACAGTTATGTCTTTCCACTCTTCGGGCAATGAGTTTATCGCATTTTCTACTTCAGTCTTGTTTCTTACGTCGAAGTTTAAAGTATATACATTAGATGATTGAGACTTTATTATTTCTTCTTCTAGCTGTTCAAGCCGGCTATTCCTGCGCCC
Source organism: Prolixibacteraceae bacterium (assembly GCA_027858145.1). Taxonomy (GTDB): domain Bacteria; phylum Bacteroidota; class Bacteroidia; order Bacteroidales; family Prolixibacteraceae; genus Roseimarinus. The sequence goes on from JAQIDF010000384.1 coordinate 1,936, forward strand.
TGTAATTATTATGTCGAAATCATTTTTAGCTAACAGTTTAGCTGTTGCCTGTCCGATACCTGAAGTTGCCCCGGTAATTAATGCTATTTTTTTCATAATTGATAAAATTTATAATTATCTTTCAAATCAAAGATAAATTTCTAATCTTTCAATACTTTTGTAATACTAAAAAGAAAAAGATGAGTGATAAAATTAAAGAAAAAGAATTTGATATCACACAAATTCCCGAGCCGGCTGATATAGGCGACATATTAATGAACCTGATGGTGAATCCAAATTTATCGCCATTAAATTATTTCAACGACTTTACAGATGGTGGTGATGATGTAGATAAGATTAACGATAAACGTAACGAAGCAAACATTTTCGAATTTGATGATGGCAAACAATTTATGTCAATGACAACTCATGCCATGCATCATCACCTTGAAAGTGATCCTCAAAAAGCGGCTGAGATACTTGTTTCTCGCGCTGCGCGTAAGATGGTTTGTTACGGAGCCACTCCTTTGTCACTCACAGCTATGTTGTAT
>JAQIDF010000522.1 GCA_027858145.1 Prolixibacteraceae bacterium
AAGCAAGCCTTTATACTTTGGGTGGATCAAATAACACTAAAGCCCGTACAGCAATAAGCTCGGCAAATGAATTAATCGATGGTTACAAAAAAGCCCGCATTATTGAGTTAAAAAGAAATGAAAAAGAAGATCTCCTGAAGGTTGATATTACAGCACTGGCTGATGTTGGTGTTGATCAGATAACCGAAATGACAGAGGAAACCAACGGAATAATTATCCGATCAAGAATATTTTTGGTATTTCTTATGGTTGTTTTGATTATTATAGGCTTAATACTCGGTTACCTGATTTCCACATCAATAACACGTTCAATAAACATGGGGCTTCAGATTGCTCAAAATATATCAAACGGAGTGCTTCATCGCCAACGAGAAGTTACACGTAAAGATGAAATTGGCCAGTTGATGACAGCCCTGAACCGTATGAATAACCAATTAAAGTTTATTGTTGAAGACATTTCAAATGGTATAGAAAACATTTTTGTTTCAAGTCAGAAAATGAACAAAAATGCAACTGAACTGAGTGAAGCTGCAACCGATCAGGCTGCAACAACCGAAGAAATATCAAGCTCAATTGAAGAGCTTCATGCTAACTTTTTACAAAATGCCGAAAATGCAAGCAGCACTGAAAAAATTGCCATTCAATCGGTTGAGGGTATCCGCGAAGGAAATAGTGCAACTGACCTGGCTTCAAAATCACTCAACGCCATTATCGAAAGAATTGGCTTTATCGGAGACTTGGCATTCCAGACAAACATACTGGCACTTAACGCTGCCGTAGAAGCTGCACGTGCCGGAGAGCACGGACGCGGGTTCGCTGTTGTGGCTGCTGAAGTTAAACGCCTTGCCGATAGCAGCAAAGAAGCTGCCGGAATTATTAATAAAGTATCGCAAGATACGGTTGTCGCTTCTGATGAAGCCAGTATTAAACTGAAAGACATTGTTCCGGAAATTGAAAAAACCGCTCAACTTGTTCAGGGCATTAAACTTGCAAGCAGCGAACAAGAAGCAGGTATTAACCAGATCAACAATGCTATTCAACAGCTGAACAACATTGCACAACAAAATGCCTACAGTTCAGAAAACATGACACACTCATCCAGCGATTTATCTACATTGGCCGATAAACTGAAGAAAACAATATCATTCTTCCAGGCCGGAAGCGATGAGGATGAAATAAATGAAGAGAAGACAGAAAATGAATAAAAAACACATTTAATATACCAAATAAAAAAAGTGTAAGCTTCAGATAAAGCTTACACTTTTTTTTTACTATATATTATCAGTAAAAGAATATCTGAAACCGAAAACAGCGTACAGAATTTGAAAAGTTTGACACTGGAACTAAAAAACCATGAAAACAAGTATTCAATACGCCGATTCTTCAAAAAAGATTTCAGAAGGGGCATACAACCAAGCCACATCAATCGACGAATTGAAATGGTCTCGTTCTTTAAAACCAAAGAAAAATCAACTGCATCAATCAAGATGAAAAAGAATAAAAAGAAAATTAAAAAGGTTGTAAGAATGTGGAAAAAACAGAATGACCCACAATTAAAACGGGTTTAGGTCTATTAGTGTATCTAATGGTTTCTTCGTATTTTAGCCTTCAAAATTAAACAGAATGAAGGCTATTATATTTGCAGCTGGTTTGGGCACCCGCTTAAAACCAATTACCAACCATATACCCAAAGCATTAGTCCCGGTAAATGGAAAACCTTTAATTGATTATGCCGTTGAAAAACTTATTGATGCCGGAATTCATGAAATCGTAATCAATATTCATCATTTTGGAGACCTCATCATAAACCACATAAAAACAAGCAGCTACCCAATTTCGATACATTTTTCTGATGAACGTGACCAATTGCTCGAAACTGGTGGGGCCTTAAAAAAAGCCGCTTCGATACTTAAAGGTAATGACCCCGTAATAGCTTTAAATGTTGATGTTATTTCAAGTATCAACTTAAAAAAACTAATTAGTCAACACATCAAAACAAATGCACTTGTAACACTGGCTGTCCGGAAGAGAGAAACCAGTCGCTATCTGCTCTTTAATAATCAAATGGAACTTACAGGCTGGAAAAACATTAAAACGAATGAGATAAAAATGGCAAGGGAACAACAAAAAGACTTAACCCAGCTTGCCTTTAGCGGAATTCAGGTACTGTCACCTCATTTTTTTGATTTGATTACAGAAACCGGAAAATTTTCAGTTATAGAAATATATCTTCGTTTAGCTTCAACCCAAAAAATAATGGGTTTCAACGACACGTCGCCCTTTTGGATTGATGTTGGTAAACCCGGTGAAATTGAAACTGCCGAAAAATATTTAAATGAGCGAGAATAATTCAATCACCTTAGAAAATCCACTTTCATTGTTTGTTAAAGCAACTGACTTATATATTTGTTTTAGATTATCTACCCCATTTTCAAGTAAATAAGGGTACTCAACAAACTCAAACATGTCTAAATCGTTAAAATCGTTACCAATACCCAACGTCGTTTTATAATCAATATAGAGCTTATCGCAAAGCCACTTCAATCCATGACCTTTTGAAACAGCCTCGGGAAATATTTCAATCCATGTAAACAATGAATTTACAGGCGAAGTAGCCCGGACAACCCGCACGCCCTTGCAATCGGCATGAATTTCACTCTTTAGCCGCTCGAATAAAACATCATCGTTAGGAACAATGGCCATGAACTGCCCGGTATCAAATGACTGTTCACAATTGTTCAGCTGTGAAAAATCCCCCTTGTGCCGCTCAAGATAGTTGCTGAATTCACGACACTCACCGGCTCCTTTATGATAGTAAAACAAATTATTATCGGGAATGGGCTTATAAACAAAAAAGTTGTAATTAGATGCTAAAAGGTGTTTGCATACATTTTTTGCAATTCCCTGATCAAAATGCTCACTCTGTAATAAATCCCCGTTTTTCCAGTCGTAAACTCCTCCGCCTGAAGAAAACACGACATAATCAATTGGCAGGTCAGATCGTAGTACTTCCTTCACCTTGAACAAACTACGCCCGGTAGCCAGAACACGCACAATCCCTTTCTTTCCTAAAATCTTTAATGTTTCGGTATCAGTAGCCGATATCATTTTTTGATCATTCAGCAATGTGCCATCCAAATCAACACCTACCAGTTTAATCTGTTTGTTCATACTCAATTGTAGTTAATAACCTCAGCATACTTTTTGACCTGAGTTGAGCTAAAATATGAAATATTGTTACAATATGTGTTACGAAGAAGAATAAAAACACACTTCGAAAGAATTGTTTAAAATACTACCTTTGCCCATACAAAATAACGATTTAGCAATGTCGAAAGAATATACCAACGAATTTCAGGTTGATTTTGGCCCTGATGACCAGAAACTACTCCCGGTGGTAACACAGGATGCCCGAACTAAAGATGTACTGATTCTGTCTTTTGTAAATAAAGATGCTTTTAACGAAACCTTACGAAGCGGTTACGCCACTTTTTGGAGCAGAAGCCGAAATCAGCTTTGGAAAAAAGGCGAGACCAGTGGCGATATGCTACGTATTAATGAAGTACGTATCAACTGCGAACAAAACTCTTTTTTATTCCTGGTAACTCCCGAGGGAAAAGGGGCATGCCATGCAAAACGAGAAAACGGAGATCCGCATACTTCATGCTACTATCGCAAAATCGATGAAAATGGCTGGCTTAAGCTAACCGGAAAATAGAGCAACAGGCTTGTGGCTTAACGATTACATATATTTTTATACGGACAAAATGTACATTTTTGAGGATTTTCAACCTGCGAAAAAGAAATTTCACCTTTTTCAGTTTTGCAACACCCTGAAAAACTCTGGTAATTATTTGATATAACTCTGCTTGTTCTTTATCCATTTGCATTAGCCTAGATTTTGTATATTATGAATCTGGTA
>JAQIDF010000053.1 GCA_027858145.1 Prolixibacteraceae bacterium
ATGATGGGGCCATTGCCAGTTAAAACGAACATTTACAGCTTCAATTCGTTGTAGCTTTTCATTAAAAATACATAGTTCATCTGATTCGCCAATCCAAAGATTGCCTTCAGAATCTTCAAAAATTGAACGGACATTATTAATTGGTTTTGTTTCGCCTGATTTAGTATAGTAGTGGCTGAAATAATTTTGTTTGCCACCAGTGGAAATAGTTCCAACGCCATTTCTGTCAAAGCCTAACCATAAATTACCGTTTCGTCGGTTACATATTGCCCTGATCGGGTCGGCATCGGGGCGGCTTAACGATGGAGCATTCCAATTGTAATGTAGAAACTGGTTTTTTTTGTAATTGAAATGGTTAATGCCATTTTTCTGAGTGCCAATCCAAAGGTTGCCCAGTTCGTCAAATTGAAGATGAGTTACATTATAGCCTTTGAATGTGTAATTATTCTCAGCATCATATGAGAATCGCTTTAATTTCCATGACTCTTTGCTTTTTTGAATCCTTGCCAGTAAATTATTTCCGCCCAGCCAATAATCGTTGTTATGAGCAGCAAAACTGTTAAGGGTAGAAGGTTGAATATTGGTAAAGCCAATCTCTTTAAAGGATAATACACGTGCAGCAGAATTAAAATTACTATTATTATTGAAAATGCCGGTATTGGTTACACTTACCCATTTGTTACTATCTTTTTGAAGAAAATAGCAAGGCGTTGAAGAAATCTTCTCTTGTTTTACAATTAATGAATGATCCTGATGATCGGTTTTCCAATATGAAATACCAAATTCACCGTAAATTAGAAGCGAATCGTTTTTTGTGATAATCCCGTGTATGTAACCCGGTGCATCATAAGTCAGGCATAGTTCGTTATTGATATTTAGTACTCCTGCTTTACTGTCCTGGCTAAACCAAACTAACGAATCGTTATATTGTACGATGTTATTTTCAGGGATAATACCTTTATCGGTGAATATTTCATTGTCAAAATTTCGAAATTTCTGCAAAGAAGCTTGATACTGATTAAGCACCCCATCACGCGTGGTTATCCAAATGTCACCGTTAAGGCCTTTGCCCATTGAAATGAGATGATTCCCGGATATCCCTCCTTCCTCATGTGCCATTGGTTTGAATACCTCAAATTTGTATCCGTTGTATTTATTAAGGCCGTCAAGCGTTCCGGCCCATATGTTTCCTTTGTCGTCGATAACCAGGCCATTGATATTGTTTTGTGATAAACCAGTTGATATATCAAAGTGGTCAAACCTGGGTGTTTGAGATGTCCCTGTCTTAATAAGAATGAGCAACAATATGAAACAAAGATATATTTTCATTATTTTGATGAATATTAGAGAGATGAATCAAATTCATCTGGTTTTGACACAAAAACATCTATCTGCCGGGAGAGAGAATCCTTAAATTGCCATCACAAAATAATATTAAAAAACAGAACTATGAAAAAATGTCTTTATCTTTTAGTTGTAATACTTCTTGTTTCGGCGAACGGACTAAAAGCTCAAAATGATTGGAAAGAGCTTTTTAACGGAAGAGACCTGAGTGGTTGGGAAGTTTTAAATGGGGATGCTACTTATAATGTGAAAAATGGAGTTGTTGAAGGTACATCTGTTACCCAATCTCCCAATACTTTTCTAGCAACTAAAACAGCGTATACCAACTTTGTTTTAGAGTACGAAATGAAAATGGATGAAGGCCTGAATTCGGGGGTTCAGATCCGTAGCCATAGCAAAGACGATTACAGAAACGGCCGTGTTCACGGGTTGCAGGTAGAATGTGAAGATACCCGGCGTGGATGGGCTGGTGGATTATATGATGAGGCACGCAAAGGATGGAGATACCCGCTTGATTATAATTTATCTGCTAAAAACGCTTTCAAAAAAGGTGAGTGGAACACTTTTAAAATAGTGGCTTTCGATCATCATATCATGACCTGGGTTAATGGTGTGCCTGCCTCCAATCTTGTTGAAGAAGATATTGAATCGGGTTTTATTGCTTTACAGGTTCATGCAATTGGAAACAATGAGGCATTAAACGGAAAGACGATCAGATGGAAAAATATTCGTCTGAAAGAGATTCAGTCTGATAATTTTAAAGCTTTTAAGAATATGAAAGCCCCTGAAGTGAGTTATTTAAAAAATCAACTGACAGAGCGCGAAAAGGCCAATGATTGGCAACTGTTATGGGATGGAAAAACGACCAAAGGATGGAAAGGTGCAAAACTTGATCATTTTCCCGAAAAAGGATGGAGTGTAAACGATGGTATTTTAAAAGTACATGATTCAGATGGTGGAGAGTCTGCCAATGGAGGAGATATTGTCACCAAAAAGCAATACAAAAATTTCATACTTGTTGTAGATTTCAGCATCACTAAAGGTGCCAACAGCGGTATAAAGTACTTTGTAGATACTGAGCTGAACAAAGGAGCAGGTTCTTCTATTGGTTGTGAATTCCAGATTCTTGACGACCGCTATCATCCTGATGCTAAAAAGGGTGTTAACGGGAATCGCACACTTGGTTCGTTATACGATCTGATACGGGCCAACGGGCTTGTTTTTAATCCTTACCTGCCGCGTGAAAAATATGTAAACGGCTACGAGCAGTGGAACCGGGCTAAAATTGTGGTAGATAGCAATAAAGTGCAGCATTTCCTTAATGGTATTAAGGTAGTGGAGTATGAGCGGAACACACAAATGTGGAAGGCATTGGTAGCCTATAGTAAATACAGTAAATGGCCTGATTTCGGAGAGTATGAAAAAGGCAATATTTTATTACAGGATCATGGAAACGAGGTCGAGTTTAAAAACATCAAAATAAAGGAGCTCTAATTATGGAAAATAATACGAATAATTCCAGACGGGAATTCATAAAAAAATCAGCCATGGGGGCGGCCGGGCTTACACTTGCAGGTATGGGCATGAGTTCTTTAAGCTATGGCAGTATACTGGGTGCAAACGATCGCTTAAATGTAGCTGTAATTGGACTTGGGCGTCGGCTTGGTGCTTACATTCCACCTGTTGCTGATGCGAAAAGCAATATGCGGTTGCTTTACTTGTGCGATGTAATGCAAAGCCAGATGAGCAATGCAGCCAAACGGTTTGATAAGGTTATAGATTACACTCCAAAATTAGAGGAAGACTTTTTTAAGATTCTGGATGACAAAGATGTGGATGCTGTGTTTTTGGCAACTCCTGATCATTGGCATGCACCGGGTACCTGGTTGGCCAACGCAGCAGGCAAGCATGTGTATGTTGAGAAGCCATGTAGCCACAATCCATACGAAGGCGAAATGTTGGTTAAATCACGCGACCGGTATGGTAAAGTTATTCAAATGGGAAACCAGCAGCGTTCTTCTTTTGAAACCAATGAGATCATCAACGATATACACAATGGGGTTATTGGAACTCCATATATGGCTAAAGCATTTTATAATAACAACCGTGGCCGGGTTGTAAATCCTACAAAAGCAGCACCTCCAAAAGGGCTTAACTGGGAAATGTGGCAGGGGCCGGCACCCAGAAAAGCTTATGAACACAATACATGGGATTATAACTGGCACTGGTATGGCTGGGATTATGGTACGGCCGAAACCGGAAATAATGCAATACATGAAGTAGATGTAGCCCGTTGGGCCTTGCAGGTTAAATTTCCCGAAAGTGTAGTTGTTAATTCAGGTAAATATCACTGGGCTGACGATGGCTGGACTATGTACGATACCATGGATGCTACCTGGCGCTTCCCCGGCAATAAAATTATTAAGTGGGACGGAAAAAGCAGGAATGCTTATAGTACTTATGATGGCGGTCGTGGTACAATTATTTATGGAACAGAAGGCAGCGTTTGGGTGAACCGTGGAGGATATAAGCTTTTTGACCGGAACGGTAGCCTCGTGAGAGAAAGACAATCTGGTGGAAACGAAGGTGGCACCCAGTTGGGAGGTGGCGGAAACATGTCAACCATGCACGTTCAGAATTTTCTTGAAGCGATAAGGGGGAAAGAAAAGTTACATTCACCTATCGATGAAGGAGCAAACAGTACCTTGCTTGGGCACCTGGCAAATATATCTTCCCGCACCGGTGAAATGCTAACTTGTGACCCCGAAAACGGTCATATCACCAATAGTAGAAAAGCCATGAAATTGTGGGAACGAGAATATGAAAAAGGTTGGGAACCAAAATTCTGATGAGATTCATCATAACAATGCTTTTCTGATGAATACCTCATTGGATATTATCCTTTGGGGTATTGATCAGGAAACAGCATGTATTGTGTGTGAAAAAGTATTCAAATCAATAAGAGAAGTGCAAAGGGTATTGGATCGTTTTGACCCTGTAGCAGAAGTTTACAAGATTAATAAAACTGCATTTAATGAAGAAACGGTAGTTGGTCAGTATCTTATGCATGCAATAAAAAGAGGGATTAATGATTTTCATCGTACACAAGGTTATTTCAACATATTTGCCGGCGATGCTTATTCATCAGTAAAAAAAGGATCGGGTGAATATATGGCGTTTGCAGCTCCAACTCTCTTGCCTGAAGATTTGATTGAAATAGACGAAAACAGCTATCGTATCCGTTTTCTTCATCGTTCAGTATCGCTCGATTTTGGTGGCATTGGTAAAGGTCTGGCTTTGGATGAGGCTTCCATTATTCTCGATGATTTTGGAGTGCAAAATGCCTTTATCAGTTTTGGAGGTAGTTCTATACTTACTAAAGGTCATCATCCTCACGGAAAGTATTGGCCGTTTAGCTTTCAGAGTGAAAAGTTTGGTTATGAAGTGTGGCCACTTAATAATGATGCTGTTTCGGTTAGCAGTACCAGACAATGTAATGGAAATATTGCACACATTTTAGATCCGAAAACAGGACAGGTGTCGAACAGTCAAATTGCAGGAGTGCAGAGTGTAAGTGCTGCCGGGGCTGAGGTTTTATCAACTGCATTGATTGCTTCACCACCTGAAAAACATCACGAAATAGTTCATAAATTCAATGTGAAGAAATGGGCTGTTTACAACACTCACTAAATACTTAAAATCAACAAAACCTGCATGTTTAACCAGGTTTTAAAATATAAAATATACATGCAAGATAAATTTCAATCAAGAAGAGATTTCCTGAAGAAAATGGCACTTACCGGTTCTATGGTAACATTGGCAGCTTCACCATGGCTAAATGCTTTTGGGCAAACGTCAATGGTTGGCCAAAACCCATCTGAAAGGGTGCGGTTGGCAGTTATTGGTACCGGGAGCAGGGGGAAACAATTAATGCGGTTTTTATTAGAATTGAAAACAACCAGTAATATTGATGTTGTTGCCCTTTGCGATGTATATGACCCTCATCTTCAGGGGGCAGCGAAAATGTGCAATGAGCAAAACATTACTCCTGTTCTTTATAATAATTATACCGATCTTCTCACCAAAGAAAAAGTTGACGGGGTAATTATTGCCACTCCTTTACACCAGCATGCCCATATTGCTGTTGATTGTATGAAGGAAGGCATTCATGTTTTTTGTGAAAAATCGATGGCGCGCACTATGGACGATACAAAAGCCATGTATGAGGCGCATATTTCAAGCGGAAGAATTCTACATATTGGACATCAGCGTTTGTTTAATCCTGTTTATCTCGAAGGTATGAAGCGCATTCACAATGGAGATATTGGTCAGTTGGGACAGTTGCGTGCTTACTGGCACCGTAATAACGACTGGCGGCGCCCGGTTCCTGATAACTCTGTTGAAATGGAACGTTTTATTAATTGGCGCTTATATAAAGAATATTCAGCCGGGCTTCTCACCGAATTGATGTCGCACCAGATTCAGGTTGCTAACTGGGCACTACAAAAAACGCCGATATCCGTAACCGGTACGGGCAGCATTGTGTTTTGGAAAGACGGTCGTGAGGTGAATGATAATGTGGCCCTCATTTATTCTTATGACGATGGTACACAATTTATATACGATTCTATGACCAGTAATAAAAAATATGGTCTGGAAGAGCAAATAATGGGGCATAAAGGCACTATTGAATTTGAAACAAATCGCTACTTTACCGAAACGCCACCAGCTGCTCCGGGAATTATTCAGTTAATTAACGATATGGAATCGGGTTTTTTTGGAAAAGCTATGATTGGTGGTGCCAGTTGGATGCCCGAAACAGCAGCAACGTATAATGGAGAGCCTATAATTGAAGATACAGATTTTTATGATTCCGCTCTTCAGCTTGAAGGTTTTGCCAGTTACATCAGAGCAGGGAAGGCACCTGAGGCATTAACGCGAGAGGGGTATAATGCAAGTATATGGACGCTTTTAGGCGAAGCAGCAATTGAAACAGGAGAGAAATTAACACTTCCCGAAAAATACAGGATTTAAAATGAAGAAAATTATTATAACCGGCAGTCATTTAAAAAGGGAGTTTTTTATATGGTTATTAAGCTTTATAGCAGCTATTATTCTTAACATTTACGCAATTGTTAATTACGAAACCAGTTGGGTCGAATTGTATTCACAAATTGGCTATGTTGTGATGATCAGTATTATGCTCTACATCGCTTCATGGGGTATTCGTGGTTTCTTTTTATTGGTAAAGAATTTAATCAGTAAGAGAGATGAAAAATAATTATTTTGCGACTTTCAGATTCTCAGCATAGTTACAATACAGGGCATTGTTTTTTGGTGTTTTTTTTGTTTTACTGTTTGCAGAACTAAAAAGAAGGTATATATTTGCATCGCCTTTGAAACAAGGAACGTTCAGCGAAATTATTGAAGTTAAAAAATTAAAATTGGTGTGGTAGTTCAGTTTGGTTAGAATGCCGGCCTGTCACGCCGGAGGTCGCGGGTTCGAGTCCCGTCCGCACCGCTTAAAAACCCGTTGGAGTTAAACTCTGACGGGTTTTTTGTTTTAGTAACTACTTATTTATATTAGATTTTTGGGGATCAAATTCAGATTAGGGTGGATGAATTTATTTTTATAACTTATCAACCACAAAAAAAATTAAAGCCACGAATGCCCGAATTGTAATGTCTAATATTGTAATAAGTGTTTCAGGATGTAAACTTTCATTGATCGTAAACTTTGGAGAGCTAAAACTTAACTACAAACGAATGATAAAATAAACACGAAATAAATTCCGATTGCAATTCGAAATAATATTCGAGAATTCGTGGCAATTTTTTCGATGAATACAGCTTAATTTTGCTTCCTTAGTGTTATGGATGAAACTAGCATGATCAGCTAGCTGAATACCACATATGATTACCCCTGTGTATTGGGGGTTAGTTCCCTTGAAACAATCGTATAAGCTATGAACCACTTTTGAAAATTATAACGAATGGATAAGATTATTATGTGTCCACCCCAATTATGAAGTGATCCTAAATCAGTTACCCCGGGCTTAAGCCCGGGGCTATTGAAAGCCCTATATAGCAGGGGCTTTAGCCCAATCTTATTTATTTTAACCGGACAACAATGATACCAAATACTAAACTAAACTTCACTGGCGTTCGATGGTTTTTCTTGTCTTCAAGCCAGACAGGCTCTTGCTTTTGTAATCTATCAAAAGTAAGCAAAACTTTTATAAAAAATAAAGCTCCCACCCTATTGGGAGATATGATGCACCTTCAACTCATGAATATGTTTTTGAGAGTCGGTTTCAGTGAGAACGTCAACTATTAAAAATCAATCTATAATTTTCCTCTATATTTTCAACTTCATTTTCATCCAAAGCTTCAAATTCTTTTTTCTTCGCTCGTTTTGATATTTTGCCATTGTTTTGTTCTAAAAACCTAACTAACAAGGATACCATATCGTCCGGCATCTCAAAAGTATTGTCAATATAGGATTTGAACTCTTCGTATTTGATCAAATAGTTCACTTCTTCAGGAATTATGTTATCTATAGTGTCTTTAACACAATCATACAAAAATTCAGCTTGTTCAGTAGCGTCAAAATACTTGTAATAATCAATGGTATCGTTTGTTACTTCAACATTGTGATCTGAAGTCTCTTCCCATTCAATAAAATCCAATAATGGAGTTGAATGGTTTTCCAGTACCTTTTGATAATCTTCAATATGATTTAACATGGAGGCGGAAACCGGAAAAATTAAACCTTGTTGGGAAAATTGCTTTTTAGCCAAAACATGCTGTATCAAATAACGATGTATTCGACCATTACCATCTACAAAAGGATGAATAAATACAAAACCAAAAGCAATTACGGCTGCTGCCAAAACTGCATCTGTCTCATCATTTAGCAGTATAGTATTTGTTACTATCAGCCCACTCATCAATTGGTTCAAATCTGTATGCTTTGCAGAGAAATGATCAGGAATTGGTGAAAAAGTATCACTGTCACGATCGCCAATAAATCCGCTTTTCTTGCGATAGCCCATTTCCAAAAAACGAGGATTTTCAATAACAATTTGTTGTAAACGCACAAATTCTTCATGACTCAAGTCTTTCATTCCGGCCTGTCCTATCGCTTTACCCCAACGAGCAGCTCTTTTACTTTTTGGACTTTCTCCCTCTATACTAAATGACGCTTTAGAATCTTTTAATAATAAAAAAGCGGATGCACGTAGTAAGATACTTTTGCGAATGCCTTTTAAATATTCATTCTTTTTCGCTGATATGTTTTCGGCGATATATTGCTCCAACTTCGTCGTTTTACGAATTAGAGGACAAAAATCTATAGTGCCGGATAAATTATTAATTACTGAATGACGAGCTGATTTTATGCCCCTAACAGCATACTGCAAATTAGTATCTATTACATTGACATAGCTTTTTTTAGTAAGATTTGGAATATCTTTTAATTCTTTTCCTAAAAACCATTCTATTAAAAACCATATTCTTCGAGAATATTGACCAGTAGGTTCTATATTTACCAATTGCGATAATTCCTTTTCAGAATAACGCTTTACTAAAGCACTAAAGAATAATAAGTTTACTCCTTCATATTTTAATGCAAATACAAGTTGTTTGTATAATGCTTCAATTTCGGTAAGGTTGTCACCATCCTCCGGAAAATAACTAAAATATAAGCGCGATGCAATATAAATGAGCGCAAAATATTATTTATTTAAATAAATGGGCGCAATCTTACACTAAATATTCTAAAAACACCTTCCTATCAAAATTAGTAATTCATTTTTTTTGAAGGTTTTTGAAATATAATCAGCGCAGCCGGCTTCTCTAAATCTATGCTCATCGCCGGTTTGTGTAAAGGCTATTACTGCAATTTTCCATTAAATTCAGACCTTTGACGGAAGGACTATACAAGGATTTCGGGTCCAAGGCTTTAATTGCATTAAATCAGCGATGCGATTTTAGAAAACCCCTCTTTATACGAATCTGCTGCAGACGAAAAAGCACTTTTTACCTCTTCCCACTTTTCATCAGAAGCATTGACAAGCGCATCATACTTCGCCTGAAGTTCTTTTTTCTTAGTCTTCAAGTTGTTCAGTTTTTCTTCATACTCTGCTTTGGCATCTCCATTGACCTTGTCTTTTTTAGCTTCCAATTCGTCAATCTTTGCGAAAATAGCATCAATGCTTTTTTTCGCTTCTTTTTTGAAATCTGCTTTGTTCATAATTCGAATTATTAAGTGATTAAAATGCCTACTCTAAAGGATTTTCGGCTTACTCCATTATTTTATTTTCTTTCTGTTCATCGTGTGTTTTTTATTAGCCTCAATACATTGGCAAAATCTGCGTTATCCTATCGTGCTAACAATGGTAGTGTTCAGGATTTTTATCGAAAATATCCCGGAGCCCTCCAAATTACAGATAGCAGAGGGCAATAGGGTACTATGTGACGATTTAACCGGAATAGCCTTTTACAGTGCGTGTATTACTTTTTCCAATTTTTTGGTAATATCTTTAGCAATGGCAATTAAGTCGTCATTTTCAACAGCCTGCATCGACGCAACCGGATTAACCGCAGCTACTTCGGTTTTCCCATTTTCCAACTCCTGAACGATTACATTGCAAGGGAGCATCGTTCCAATTTTATT
>JAQIDF010000102.1 GCA_027858145.1 Prolixibacteraceae bacterium
CGGATAGTATATGGAAATTCATCAGGTATCATTCCTTTCAGTGCCCTGAAAGCGAGATTACCGTGACCGATTTCACGACGTCCGACCCCACGAGGTGTTTTTGCATCACCAACACAGAATGGAGGAAAATTATAATGTAAAAGGAATTTTTCCTCTCCCTGAATGGTTACATTATCGATGCGTTTTACATCCATTTTTGTACCCAAAGTAATTGATGATAACGACTGAGTTTCACCACGGGTAAAGATGGCAGAACCATGAGTGCCGGGGAGGTAATCAACTTCACCCCAAATTGGCCTGATTTCGTTGGTCTTACGTCCATCGAGGCGAATACCATCGTCAAGTACCATACGGCGCATAGCCTCTCCGTTTACATCGTGCAGGTATTTCTTAATTAATTTTTCGTGAAGCTCGAGATCGATTTCTTCGTTATCGGTATTCTCTTCTTTATATTTTTCGATATAAGCATCCTGAATTTCGTCAAATAGTTCGAACCGTTTTTGCTTATCGTCAACTTGTTGTTTTACTAAATCATAACAAGCCTGATACAAGTCGTTCTCAACTTTCTGCTTCAATTCATCATCATTTTCTTCGTGGCAAAACTCACGCTTTACGATGTTCAGTTCAGCAGCCATTTCATCTTGTACCTTACATTGATCTTTGATAGCATCGTGAGCAAATTTAATGGCTTCGATCATTTCAACTTCTGAAACTTCGTCCATTTCTCCTTCTACCATCATGATGTTGTCGTAAGAAGCGGCGACCATAATATCGATATCAGCCGATTCAAGCTGCGTCCTTGACGGGTTAATAATTAGCTTGCCATCAACACGGCCAACACGGGCCTCAGAAATAGCACACTCAAAAGGCACATCTGAAACACTGATAGCTGCAGATGCAGCCAGCCCTGCTAACGAATCGGGCATTACATCTTTATCAGCCGATATCAGGGAAATCATCACTGCTGTTTCAGCGTGAAATTTTGACGGGAAAAGTGGCCTTAGCGCACGGTCAACTAAGCGTGCAACAAGAATCTCGTCGTCTGAGGGACGTGCTTCTCTTTTAAGGAATCCACCCGGGAAGCGCCCGGCAGCGGAGAATTTCTCGCGGTAATCAACTGATAGTGGCATGAAGTCAACATCGGATTTTGCCTCCTTTGCTGACACAACTGTAGCCAGTAGCATGGTGTCGCCAGATTTTACAACTACGGCGCCATCTGCTTGTTTTGCCAATTTACCTGTTTCGATAGTAATGGTTCTTCCATCGCCCAGGTCTATGACTTTTTCAATAACATTAAGCATAATGTGTAAATTTTTAAACTAAAATAAAATATTGGGCGGGGCTTTATATACGAAAAAGGCAATTTGCATAAATTGCCTTTTTCATATAAGAATTTATCTACGTATTTTAAGTTCCTTAATAATAGTACGATAACGTTCAATCTCACGAACTTTCAGATAATCGAGCAAACGACGGCGCTTACCTACTAATGTCACCAACGCGCGCTGTGTACCAAAATCCTTACGATTTTTTTTCAGGTGCTCTGTCAGGTGGGAAATACGATAGGTAAACAATGCAATTTGTGCTTCTGCTGAACCGGTGTCATTTTCATCTTTACCGTACTTTGCAAAAAATTCTTTTTTCTTTTCGGTAGTTAAATACATAATTCTTTAAATATTAAAAAGTTAAACCATTCGATAATTACGCAGCAACATCAACAAGTGATTGAAACCGCGAAACATTAAAAGTTTGACCTAAAGCCAAATTTCTGCAAAACTAATTAAATTTCTTTAATCCAGACCATTAATCCTTAACTTTTCACTGCATTCAAAACAGAATTTCACGAATCTGTAATAATATCATGTTTTAAGAGTTTTGCCCCTATTTGGCATTCGAGACACCTTTTTTTATTGCAATATTCATTTTTAAGCTGAATCAAGGCCTGTGTGTCGTAAGCATTATCAGCCGGCATATCGAGAACCTGCCATTGTTTGATGATGCTGTTATTTTCGGGGGCAAGAGCTTCAAGCAACTCAACTGACCGGGCTATCAGTTCAGGTTTATTATTACGCTCACCATACAAATACAAGAAAGGAACCACAGTGTTTATTATTAAATTATTGCGAGAGGAAACACCAAACCATTTTACTTTTTCTGGGGCCGTTTTATTGAACCTGTAATGGGTGTCCCAGTATTCCGATGCTTTAATCTGAAAAAAATTAAGTATCTCGTCTGGCTTTTCAGTTTCGATTAATTTAGACAACAGTGCTTCAGATTTGCACAACAGGCTTGCAAATTGTGCAATCCGTATGGTAGGAAAATTGGCAGGCCGCAAGCGCATAAATTTCCACAAAAAGCCATCAATCCCTTTCAGCTTATACTTGGCAGCAAGATACTGATATTCTTCGCGAAGTAACAGGAAATAGTCATCACCGATCAGGGTTTCATTTAAAATTCCCGACTGTCCAAAAAGCAAAGCTTCCGTTTGCAAAACATTATGACTTTGACGTGCCAGTACTTTTAATGGAATAGAACGAGCAAGCATCTCAAAGGGCAAAGCATTTACTTTGAAGCCGAAATTTGAAGCCAGGTGCTGGTAAAAAGTCTCATTCCAATTATTCTTGTTTTGCGTGAGATTTTTCTTAATACTACTGGTTTTATTTTTCAGCCTGTCTACCAGCATTGCATCCATTGCTGAACGGACATAAACCGGATTGACGGAATGGATATAATTACTACAGGCCGGAGCATCTTTTTGAGAAATTAGTTTTTCATAATTACTCAAAAGCGTGTCGCGAACAACAACCTCAACAACTGGCAGATAGCCTCCGTTAGGTAGAGTAACGTCTCTATTATGCTCGGCCACCACATGTAAAATTACGTTATTATATGATTCGTCGTATTGATGATTATGCGAGAGCCAATCTGAGGTTTTTAAATGAATTTCGATGTTTCCAACCCATGTTGTTTGATCGATTCTTACAGAAGCATTGAAAAAATCGGGACCTGAATCATTATTCCATGTCCCGGGCTTTAGAATTTCGACAGCTTCTCCATCTGCTGTTTGTAGTTCCTGCTCTTCAAAAAGCTGATGCTTCCACGCATATTGGAGGAGTTCCTCGTTCATTTTTCATGTTTAATTTAAGAGGGTTTAAATTAAAGCAAGTTTGCTTCAAGTAGCAATTCTTCCATTTCTAATTGCACAACTTCGGCTTGTTCGCGGGCTTTTTCGGCAAAGTCTGCACCATCTGACGCGTATATTATACCGCGCGAAGAATTAACCAGCAGCCCGCATTGTTTGTTCATACCATACCGGGCTACTTCCTGAAGGCTTCCACCCTGTGCGCCCACGCCGGGCACAAGTAAAAAATGATTTGGTACGATATCACGAATACCTGACAGGCTCTCAGCTTTTGTGGCACCAACTACATACATCATATTATCGGTTGTGCCCCATGCTTGCGATTTTTTTAATACTGTTTCGTATAGCTTTTCGCCTGAATCTTTATCCTCAATAAATTGAAAATCAAATGCACCCTTATTAGATGTTAACGCCAATAAAACAACCCACTTATCAAGATAGGTCATAAAAGGCTTTACCGAATCTTCACCCATGTATGGTGCAACTGTTACCGCATCGAAATCAAAATGATCAAAAAAGCTACGGGCATACAAATTTGAGGTGTTGCCAATATCGCCACGTTTGGCGTCGGCAATGATGAACATATCGGGAGATTTTTCGCGAATATACCTTACAGTTTTATCAAGACTGATTAATCCTTGTGCACCCAATGACTCATAAAATGCCAGATTAGGCTTGTAGGCCACTGCAAGATCATGTGTATGGTCAATTACCTCCTTGTTGAAAGCGAAAACGGGATCACTGGTATCAAGCAAGTTACGCGGTATTTTCTGAATATCGGTATCAAGACCAATACATAAGAAACTTCGTTTTTGTTTTATCTGAGAAAAAAGCTGTTCTGAATTCATAACGTGTTATTTTCTGCAAAAGTAATAAAAACGAACTTTATTTAAGCAGTAAGAATTGGCTTTGCTTCAAAATTTCAAAAAGAAAAGCAAATCAATCACATATATCATTATAAGTTTATCCCGACACTAATGATTATTTTATTCAACTTTCGCAAGCTCTGTTTACCCTGCCTGCAATAGGAATGTATAATTTGTCAGTTTAATAAGTTTCTCATTATCAGCAATTATTTTTTCCATTAACAGTTCAGTGTCTATTTCAAAAAGTTTAGCCATATCGGCCAACAATCCTATTATTAATTGCCATATACGCTCTGCTACTGTTAGCTGTATCGTTTCGGCTCTGGTGTTTCGGAACATTTCCCCCAGCGATTCATATCCTGCAAAACGTTTGGCAACAGCAAGCAAATTGTACTGTACCATGCAGATTGTTGTCTGTGCAATTTGTGCATCAAAATCTTGCGATTGGCATTTTCCCAGTCCAAGGTATTGTTTGCTCTCTTTGAAGAAAACTTCTATCGACCATCAGATTGAATACAGTTTGTAGGCCTGTTCAAAACAAAGTGCCAGATCGGTTGTCAGGAATACGTTCCATTCTTACTGCTTGCCTTTGCTGTTTTTGGGTTTCCCCTTGTTTCTGATTTGACAACTAAATTTTTCAATTTTCCTATCGATACTTACTTCCCATTTGGATACCTCTTTTTTCTTCCTGTTATTCCTATGCTTCTTGGAATGGTATATGGTTTTATGTTATTAGATGAAAGAGATGGAGGGATCATCAGTTATTTGTCAATCACTCCATTTGGGAAAGGTGGATATCTGTCTGTACGAATGTTTGTCCCTGTAGTATTTAGCTTTGTATTGTGTTTCCTGTTCTTTATTTCAACCGGGCTTTTTCACGATCAACAATTAATATTTAAAATATTTATTGCACTAATCATCTCATTTGAAGCACCAATCATGCTTTTGTTTTTGGGGGCATTTGCCGATAATAAAGTAGAAGGATTGGCCATTACAAAAGGATTCGGGATATTTCTTGTTGCCATACCACTCGATTACTTCCTGGCTGGGAACTGGCGTTGGTTGCTTTCGTTTTCTCCGCTTTGGTGGATCGAAAGGGCTGCTTTCCAAACCAATTATCAATGGATCTATCTCCTTGGTGCAGCTATGGTACATGCGCTTTTTATTTATGTGCTATATTGAAGCTCCCTGGATTTTCCTGGCGGCATATCGTATACCTTTTTGAAAGCTCTTGAAAAGTGCGCACTATCGACATAACCCAATTGATGTGCAATTTCTTCGAGTGAAATTTTATCGTTGTGCATCAACTTAACTGCTTGCGCCATTCTGTAATGGAGCAGGTTATTATACACCGAATGTCCGAATTGTTGTTTGAATCCTGATTTCAATTTGTTTTCGTTGGTACCTATTAATTTTGCCAATTGTGACAACGACGGAGGATACATATAATTCTGCTCTAAAATCAATTTTGCTTCTTTCCATTTTGCTTTATCGACACTTGAATTAACGATCGATTGTGTTGCCGAGGCTGCTTGTTCGAGTTGGCAACCAAACAGCTCGCATATTTTGGTTTCGTAGTAAACCATCGAAAGAATGGTATCGTGAATCTTGTGCGATAAAATTTCACGAATGATTGTTTTCATTTGGGGCGTAATGGGCAAGTCGGAACTGAACATGTTAAAATATTCCGATCGGTTTACCTTGTCGGCATAATCTGAAAACCGTCCATGATACTTCGCCAATAAATCAATAAATTTTGAGGGCGAAAGGTAAATTCTAAAGTTTTCAAATACTGGTGGTACCTGAAAGATCAGTTCCCGTTTATTGGTAAAAAAGGTGGAGTGAACTTCATCGATGAATAGGCGGTACGGTTTATAATTATTATCACAAACATTTATCTCACCACCCAATTGAAATGAAAGAATTGCCAAATCAGAATCTTGTTTTGACACAATGGTTTCAACACGATTAGTTGTACTTTTTTAATTCCGATGTTAATAAAAACTGCAAGCTTTACTTCTTTTGTTTTAAAATCTCACATCAATCCCGAACTCAAAATACCAAATTGTTGAGACAATAGATGCAGTAAGTTAAATTTTCTTCGTATTCGTTTACATAAATGCGATCGAATGCCTGGATCAATATCAGCTTATACCAAATTGATTATATAATGCCGCATTGGATGTTCTTGTATTTTTGATTTATACAAAGCAAATTTCGCGAAGCATAGCCATAGCTACGGTTAAGAAATTTAATGAAGTAGAAATCAAAAAGACAATACTGATATGCGTCATTATATGGTTAAATTGGTATTACATGTGCTAATGAATTTCTCGTGGTTGCTGTTTACAGTTAATGGAGATGTTGCCGGAAATGTTAGGGCCAATGTTTTCAGGGTACTCATCATCGCCTTGTCGATTTTTGTAACCATAAGAATGCAATCGATGAAGAAAGGTTTTGTTGTAAATCGTCAAACGCTTTGGATCAACAAGCTGTGATTAAATATAATTGCGATCGAAAAGGGTCTAAACGATAAAAGGACATCGATTGGCTGTATTTTGTTATGAATTTCTGGTTTAAGTGAAAAAATTGATTATTTTTATTCTATACTATTACAAAGGGGAATTGCGATTAAAGGGGTATATATAAGCAGTTATAACTTTGACTAGTACAGGGGGTCATATTTTTCAAAATCAGTTAAACATATCTTTTTTTTGAATATGTTCAAAACTATAGCGGTATTTATTAAGTTGTTGACATTAAGTGTTTTTGCATTTATGTTTGTGGGTGTTAAAAGGAATCTTTCAATTGTATTGTTACTGATGCTTATTGGAAATTTGCTTAATGGGCAAACACAAAATAGAAGCTTTGAACACTTTTCGGTTGAAGATGGGCTCTCGCAAAGTTTAGTGCATAGCATTTGCCAGGATACCCTTGGTTTTATTTGGATAGGTACAGATGACGGATTAAACCGTTTTGACGGTCATGATTTTGTCGTTTATAAAAACAAACCAAACGATAAACATTCAATTGTTGGAAATACAATTCTGGCCCTATTTGAAGACAGTAAGTACAATCTTTGGGTTGGCACCGAACAAGGCCTTTGTTTATACGATAGGCCTAATGATCGCTTTATACATCAACCCTATTGGCCAAATAGGGTAATAATCTCACTTGCCGAAGACGACGATGAAAATCTCTGGGTAGGGATGGATTACGATTTGTATTGTTATAATTTAAACACAGAGAAATTTACAGTTTTCGATAACAGGTTTACCTTCGATGGAGATTTAAGCAATAGCGAAGCCATTTATACAAGGGCAATTTCAGCTAAAGAAAATATTAACGA
>JAQIDF010000111.1 GCA_027858145.1 Prolixibacteraceae bacterium
CTTTTACCAATTCACAACATCCGCACATCACATCCTACGGACATGAGCTTGCCCTGAGCGTGGTATTTGAATCAGCTCTTCAGCACATGGCCGACCGCCCTGATGGTTATGACAATTTACCGGATGCCCCCAGAACTTTTTTAAAGAATGTACCTGCTGCCTGGAACGACACAAAATTCGTCGATGGTTATCCCGGACGTGATATTACAATCGCCCGAAGAAAAGGAGATATTTGGTACATTGGAGGATTGAATTCTGAAAACAAAGAAAAAAATCAACAGGTAAATCCAGACTTCCTCAACAGCGGAGTGAAATATAAGCTCACTCTAATTGCCGATGGCAAGCACGATAAGGATTTATCAACCACATATTCAGTAGTTGATAACACCTCGATAATTGATGTTAAGCTACTCCGGCGTGGTGGTTTTGCTGCCGTTTTACAACCAATACAATAACAATCTAAAAATTTGCAATGAAACCGATAATCGTAAAAAAAGCTTTAAAGAAGGCAATGCTGTTTTTTGCAGGCGTCTTACTGACAATATCCTCCATTGCACAGGAGTACGAGTACCCCTTTCAAGACCCTTCATTAAGCATTGAAGAACGGGCCAAAGACTTAATTTCAAGATTAACCGTCGAAGAGAAAGCAGTTCTGTTGTGCGATCAGTCTGAAGCCATTCCACGTCTGGGTATTAAGGAATTTAACTGGTGGAGCGAAGCCCTGCACGGATATGCTAATAACGACAGTGTGACGGTTTTTCCACAGCCGGTCGGAATGGCTGCCTCATTCAATGATGATTTAGTATTTGATATTTTTAATGCAACATCGGATGAAGCACGCGCCAAATATCACCAGGCTCAACGTAGAGGAGAAGAAAACCGCAGGTTTCTGAGTCTTTCGGTTTGGACTCCCAATGTGAATATTTTCCGCGATCCCCGGTGGGGTCGTGGCCAGGAAACCTACGGCGAAGACCCTTACCTGATGTCGAGAATGGGTGTTCAGGTAGTTAAAGGTTTACAAGGCCCTGAAGATGCAAAATACCGCAAACTGCTGGCCTGCGCCAAGCATTACACTGTGCATTCTGGTCCCGAATGGAGCCGCCATGAACTAAACGTCAATGATGTAAGTCCCCGTGAATTTTACGAGACCTATATGCCTGCTTTCAAGGCATTAGTTCAGGATGCTGATGTAAGGCAGGTAATGTGTGCCTATAACCGTCTCGATGACGAACCCTGCTGCAGTAACACCCGGATTCTGCAACGAATTCTTCGAGATGAATGGGGCTATGAGCACCTGGTTGTTGCCGACTGTGGCGCCATCACCGATTTTCATACCACCCACAATGTATCCTCTGGACCAGTACACGCAGCTGCCACGGGATTACTGGCAGGAACTGACCTCGAATGTATCTGGGACAATTATCATTACAAAATGTTGCCCGAAGCACTGGAAAAAGATTTAATCAGGGAAGAAGATATCGACAGGAGTTTAATGCGCGTTTTAATGGGACGCTTCGAACTAGGAGAGATGGATGATGATGCCATTGTTCCCTGGGCTCAAATACCGGCTTCAATTTTAAACAACAAGGAACACAGGAAATTAGCCTACCAAATGGCTCAACAGTCCATGACCTTGTTGCAGAACAAAAACAATGTTCTTCCTTTGGATAAATCATCCACCAAAAAACTGGCGGTTATCGGCCCCAATGCCGATGATGAAGAGATGCTCTGGGGCAACTACAACGGTACCCCCATAAGAACCATTACCATTCTGGATGGCATTAAATCCAAGATTACATCTGACCATATTTTTTACGATAAAGCGGTTGACCTGGTTGATGACAAAGTTATGATTAGCTATTTCTCAAAAGGAGAATTTGATAATAAACCGGGTTTAAAAGCCACCTATTGGAATCACCCGAATTTTGAAGGTGACCCTGTCGTGACACAACAGTTAGTGAAACCTATCAGACTGACTGCCGCCGGGCAACATGAATTTGCCCCGGGCGTAAAACTTGAAGATTTTTCTGCCATATATAAAACCGAATTTACCCCTACCGTAACAGAAGAAATTGTATTTAAAGGCGGAGCCACCGGTTTTTTCGAAGTGATTGTAAACGGCGACACTCTGGTCAGCTACACCAACTGGAGAACTTTACCCGCAAGGTTTCCAGTTTCAGTTGAAAAGGGTAAAACTTATGAGATCGAAATTCGCTACGCTCAGCGTGAAAACTGGGAAGCCAATATCGAACTTGATTTCGGAAGAGAAGAAAATGTGGACTACACAGCTCTCCTTAAAAAGCTGGAAGGCATTGAAACAGTTGTGTTTGCAGGTGGTCTTTCCGGCTCACTCGAAGGTGAAGAGATGCCCGTATCCTTCCCGGGTTTCAAGGGAGGCGACCGCACCAATATAGAGCTTCCTTCCGTACAGCGGAATTGCCTCAAAGCCATCAAAGAAGCAGGAAAAACCGTGATATTTGTGAACTGTTCCGGCTCGGCTATTGCATTAGAACCGGAAACCGAATCCTGCGATGCCATCCTTCAAGCCTGGTATGCCGGAGAATCAGGCGGACAAGCTATTGCTGATGTGCTTTTTGGTGATTACAACCCATCAGGAAAACTGCCACTTACGTTCTATCGAAATTCTGATAATCTGGGCGACTTTGAAGATTACTCCATGCAAGGCCGGACTTACCGTTACACCACCGATTATCTTTTCCCCTTCGGTTTCGGGCTCAGTTTTACCAATTTCGAGATCGGAAAAGCAACGTTGAGCAAATCGACAATTAATGCCAATGAGACCATCAGCATAAATATTCCGGTTAAAAATACCGGCAAACGTGACGGAACCGAAATCGTGCAGGTTTATGTACGCAAAGTGAACGACATTGACGGACCTCTCAAAACTTTAAAGGGTTTTCAACGGGTAGGAGTTCCTGCGGGTAAAGCAAAACAGACGTCCATCACTCTTCCTCCTTCCACATTTGAGTTTTACGACTGGGGGCAGCGTAAAATGGCTGTGACACCCGGCGAGTATATTGTATATTATGGAAATAGTTCGGATGATAATGTTTTAAAACAACTTAGTGTTTCAATTAAGTGATGGATTTTCATTTTATAACCTAAGGGTATCGTATACCTGGAAAAAGTATGGAGGAAAAATGCTTAATGTTAGTAGTTATGAGGTTAACAATTATGGAAAACCCGGAAAGTAAATAATTCATTATTAAAAAAGTAGCATCCATTATTACTCACAAAAATCACAAAACCTATGAAACGAATCTTCACATTATTATTCATTATCCTTGCATTTATCACCAATAGCAGTGCTCAGTCGTATCTAAAAACCGACCTTGGGATAAAAACTTCCATCATGAATACTGAATATGAGATTCAGTTTTTCAGCCCTTCTGTTGTTAGAGTTTTAAAATGGCCTGAAGAATCTTGTTTTATCAAAGAAAGTCTCTCAGTTATTAAAAAGCCTCAAAAAACAAATTTAGATATCAATCAAAAGGGAAACAATCTTGTTCTGAGAAGCGACCAATTGGTAGTAATTCTAAACATGAACAATGGAACAGCTTCATTCAATAATTCCTCAGGTCAATCGCTATTGAATGAAAAAGAAGCAGGCGTCGGATTTACCGACTTTAATGATGCCGGAAATAAAACATACAGCGTATCCCAATCATTCGGGCTGGAAAAAGATGAAGCCATATATGGATTAGGTATCCTACAAAATGGAAAAATGATACAACGAAACCTTGAGGTGCATATGGTGCAAAACAATACGCAGGATTTTGTGCCTTTTTTCCAGTCAGCTAAGGGTTATGGTTTGTTCTGGGATAATTATTCTCCTACTATTTTTTCTGATAATCAGAATAAAACATCATTCCGGTCGGAAGTGGGTGACTGTGTAGATTATTATTTTATGTACGGAGGTAATGCTGATGGTGTGATTGCCCAAATGCGCGACCTTACCGGGCAAGTGCCTATGTTCCCGCTGTGGACTTATGGTTACTGGCAGAGCCGCGAACGATACGAAAGTCAGGACGAAACCGTGGGCGTTGTTAGAAAATACCGCGAATTGGGAGTACCGCTTGATGGCATTATCCAGGACTGGCGTTACTGGGGCAACAATTACCTGTGGAATGCTATGGAATTCCTGAATGAAGAATTTTATAATCCACAAAAGATGGTAAACGATGTGCATGACCTGAATGCGCACATGATCATATCCATTTGGAATTCATTTGGGCCTCAGACAAAACCCTATCGGGAACTTGATAGTATCGATGCGCTTTTGGATTTTAAAACATGGCCGGAATCCGGCTCTTTCAAATGGCCGCCTAACCTCGATTATCCATCTGGTGTGCGGGTTTACGATGCCTATAATCCCAAAGC
>JAQIDF010000206.1 GCA_027858145.1 Prolixibacteraceae bacterium
AGCTACAAGGTTTTTAACCCTGCCGACTGGAAAGAAGTTAACCTCCCGCACGACTGGGTGGTGGAAGGCACTTTTGTACACGACAATAATCTTGGCAATCAACCGGCTTCCAACGGGTATTTACCAACTGGTATTGGCTTTTACCGTAAAGAATTTGAGATTCCTGCAACTGATCTGGGACGAAAAATTTCCATTGAGTTCGATGGTATTTTCCGCAACAGTAGCGTTTGGGTAAACGGCCATTACTTAGGTGGCCATAAAAGTGGATATACCCCATCGAACTACGATTTGACAGATGTTCTGCGTTACGGTGATGAAGGCAAGAACGTGATATTGGTGAAAGTAGATGCCAGCGAATACGAAGGCTGGTGGTACGAAGGTGGTGGTATTTACCGTCATGTGTGGCTGGTTAAAACCGACAGGCTCCATGTTGCCCGCTTTGGTACGTATGTTACAACACCTTCAATTACTGATTCCGAATCTACGGTAAGTATTCAAACCACGCTAAATAACGAATACAAAACGGGCAAGGACTTTACACTGGTTTCAAAAATCACCAACAAAGCCGGGAAAGTGCTCGATACAAAAACCACAAGCCAATTTATTGGAAATTATGATGAAACAGAAATAACACAAACCGGAACAATTCAGAATCCCATGCTTTGGTCGCCCGAAACACCAAACCTTTACAAAGTACTGACCGAAGTATTTGACAGTGGGAATTTAGTTGATACTTATGAAACTACTTTTGGTGTTCGTACTGTTGAAGTAAATAAAGACGGGGTATTCCTTAATGGCAAACGCTATCCTATAAAAGGTACCTGCAACCATCAGGATTTTGCTGGCGTTGGGGTAGCATTGCCCGATAAGTTAAATTGGTACAAGCTAAAACTTCTTAAAGATGTTGGGTGCAATGGATACCGTACCCATCACCCTTCAACGCCTGAACTGCTCAATATATGCGATAGCATGGGGATGCTGGTTCTGTCCGAGAACCGCCATCTGTCCAGTTCGGAAGAAGGATTGGATGAGCTAAAAACCATGCTGTACCGGAACAGGAACCACCCTTCAATATTTATGTGGAGCATGGAGAACGAAGAGTGGATACAAGGTACAGTAACTGGTACACGGATTTTAAAAACAATGGTTAACATTACCCGAAAGATTGACCCCACCCGCCCTATTACTGCCGCGATGAACCATGCCCGCAATGATGGAGGCTATGCAGATGTGCTTGATGTTGTAGGATATAACTATGGCGACAAACAAATGGCTTATGTCAGAGATAAAGAGAAATATCCTGACCGTGCGATATTTTGTACCGAAGGAACAAGTTTTGTATCAACCCGTGGCGAATATGAAACCAATTGGGGAAAGGGCTATACATCCAACTCCATTATAGTGCAACCCAACTGGGGCCCATACCCGGGCGAGGACTGGGCCGATATCGTTAAGTACCCTTACCTGGGCGGTTTATTTGTTTGGACAGGCTTCGATTACCGTGGCGAGCCAACACCATTTCGGTGGCCATGTGTGTCATCGCATTTCGGTTTTATGGATATATGCGGCTTCCCAAAAGATGGCTATTATGCTTACAAAGCGGCCTGGAAAGATGAGCCTTTGGTACATATATTCCCGCATTGGAATTGGCCAGATAAAGAAAATGATTCTATAAAAGTGCATTGCTATACCAATTGCGATGAGGTAGAGCTATTTATAAACGGGAAAAGCCAAGGCAGGCAAAATGCCGAACCATTTAAAAAGCTGATTTGGCCGGTAATTTATAAACCGGGCAAACTCGAAGCCAAAGGTTATAAAGCAGGAAAACTTGTGTCCAATCATATTATTGAAACCACTACAAAACCTGCACAAGTTGCTTTAAACAGCGATGTACATACCCTGAAAGCTGATGGATGCGATGTGGCCGTAATACGGGTAGCAATAAAAGATGACAAAGGCAGGGTTGTGCCATCCGCAAATAACCTGGTAAAATTCTCTATTGATGGCCCCGGAAAAATTATTGGTACAGGTAATGGAAACCCAACCAGCCACGAACCCGATAAGGCCAGTCAGCGCATGGCTTTCAATGGATACTGCATGGTTCTTGTCCAGTCTGATAAACAAACCGGACAGATTAAGTTAAAAGCAACATCCGAGAATCTAAAATTTGCAGAAGTGCTTGTTAAAGTCGAATAAGAAATGAAAATTTTTATGAAAATATATATAGCATCTCGCATTATTCTTCTCTTGTCCGTTGTCTTAACCGGGATAGCTTGTCCATTGTGGGCTCAAACAACATATTTTGTTGCTCCTTATGGCAACGATAAAAATAATGGCACTGAAAAGGCCCCTTTTAAAAGTATAAAAGCAGCGCAGGGTAAAGCTCGCGCAAATAAAGGCAAAATTACCATCTATTTACGTGCTGGAGAATATAGGCTCGATAAACCCATTGTTTTTACGCCTAAGGATGGGAATGAAGATAAACGCCTTGTTTTGTCATCCTATTCTGGCGAGCAGGTAGTCATTTCAGGGGGTATTCAACTAAAGCTTAAATGGCAAGCCTATAAAAACGGGATTATGCAAGCGAAGGTTTCACCAAATATACCAATTGATATGCTCACGGTAAACGGGGAAATCAGGCACATGGCGCGGTATCCAAATTTCGACTCAACTGCCGTGAGGTTTAACGGAACTTCGGACGATGCGACATCTCCAGAACGCGTAAAGACGTGGAAAAACCCGTCAGGGGGCTTTCTTCATGCTATGCATGTTAGCGATTGGGGCGATTTTCATTACCGCATTAAAGACAAAGATGAACAAGGCAATTTGGAACTTGAAGGCGGGTGGCAAAACAACCGGCCTTATGGTTTAAGCCCTGATAACCGAATGGTCGAAAATATTTTTGAAGAACTGGACGCACCCGAAGAATGGTTTTTCGATGCCAATGAATCTGTTTTATATTACTATCCTTTACCTAGCGAAGATATCAACAATTTGGTATTTGAAGTTGCACAACTTAAACATCTGATTGAATTCAGGGGCACGGAGCAAAATCCGGTCAGGAACATCACGATAAACAATATCGAATTTACCCAAACGGCCCGTACTTTTATGGAAAAATACGAGCCTTTGCTGCGCTCCGACTGGACCATATACCGTGGTGGTGCCATGGTTTTTGAAGGTTCCGAAAACTGTCATGTTACGGATAGTTATATTCATAACCTCGGGGGCAATGCGGTATTCTTTTCTAATTACAACCGGAATTCTGGTGTTTCGGGCTCACACATCACACAAATTGGTGCTAGTGCAATCTGTTTTGTCGGCGATACCAGTGCGGTACGATCTCCCAATTTTAATTATCACAATTTTACGCCATTAGATCAAATTGTTCGCGAACCTGGTCCTAAAACAAACAATTATCCGGCAAAATGTTTGGTTTATGACAATCTTATCCACACTATCGGTTTATTCGAGAAGCAAGTTACCGGGGTAGAACTATCAATGTGCAAGGATATAACAGTTAGCCACAACAGCATTTATGATATGCCCCGCTCGGGGATTAACATTAGCGAAGGAACTTGGGGCGGACATATTATTGAATACAACGATGTGTTCGAAACGGTGAAAGAAACCGGCGACCATGG
>JAQIDF010000207.1 GCA_027858145.1 Prolixibacteraceae bacterium
TCGACTATCTTGATCACTTAGCCTATACATTATACGCTGAAAATTATTTCGGCTTCATCAATTCTGCAATCGAGTATATCGATAAAATGGTTGATTACATAACTGATAACATTCAAGCCAAACCGCATAAAAAAACACCTCCTTTTTTTGATAAATATGGAGAAGACCTGTTATATATTACATACCAACCCAACAAACAAACCACTTGGTATATATTCTTCATTGTCAATAACAATAGATATTTAATAAAATACATGACAAACAATCATGCCTCAGGTCACTTATTCAACACCTAACAAACCCATTCACCATCAACCAGTTTATATCCAATGGATTGAAGAACTAACAGGCATCTAATGGCGCGAGTTTGCATCTCCCCCCCCGCCGCACGATTGTATCGTATGGTTTAGCCGCAGGCTAAGCATTTTATCAAAAGACTAGTACTTATACCAATCTAAGACCCGATATGACCAGCACTCGTGCCAATATCGAGAAAGCACAAACCCTCCTCGGCTGGCAACCACATGTCAACACCTACGAAAGATTAAAAAACATTGTATCCCAACCCAAATTACTACGCTTCAATTGTTAACCGTATTTTCCCCACCTTTTCCAAAGTTCGAAACTTTGGAAAAGGGTTACCGTAGAACGGACATTCCTGTCCGTTACCCAATACCCTTTTAACACTTTGAAAAAGTGTTTTCCTCTTAGCGCCCGGCACCTGCTTTTCCGCCTAAACGGACACCGGGTTTCATAATCCGGTTTGCACAAAAGAAAGCCAAAGAAGCAAGGACTCAATTCCTAACAAAGTGGTTACGATAAAGCTCCCCGCTGGCGCGGTTCTGTGAACCGTGTCCCACCTAAAATGGCTGCCAGGTAAGGCCAACAAGTTTAATTATCAGTATAAGCACGTTTAGATTAAGAGTACAGAAATATCTATTTACAAGAATTTCATTAATGTCAACAAAACAATGAATAAAAAACACAAGCAATTTGCTGCTTGCGGCACCACTATACCTGGATGAATTTTTGTATCTTTGATTTACCAATACAAGTCGATGAGAGCACTTTTAAAACAATTAAATCAAGCCTATTTTTGGGACACTGACCCATCTCTGCTAAAAGATGAGAAATCAAAAAGATTGATCGTTGAAAGAGTGTTCAATTTCGGAAACCTTAAAGAAATTAAACTGGTTAAAAGTTATTACGGTATCGATCAGGTTAGCGATATACTAATCAACCTTAATTATATAGACCCTAAAACCGTAAACTTTATTTCATTGCTGCTTAATATTCCAAAAAATAAATTCAAATGCTTCACAAAGAAACAATTGACGAACAAACATTGGAATTACTAAACCAACTGCAAACCAAAACTTATCTTGATAACTTTTATTTGGTTGGTGGTACTGCTTTGGCTTTAAAAATAGGACATCGAAAATCGATTGACATAGATCTTTTTACAAATTATAAATTTGACACTGAACAACTTCTGGAAAATATTTCAAATGACTTTTCTTTCGAACTATTCTTTTCAGCTTCAAATACATTGAAAGGGAGTATTCAACAAATTCAAATTGATATATTAGCTCATCGATATCCACTTATTGGACATCCTGTTATCATTGAGGGTATAAGGATGCTCTCAACAGAAGATATTATAGCAATGAAGTTGAATGCCATTTCAGTCAGTGGTCAACGAGTAAAAGATTTTATAGATATATATTTTCTTTTGGATAATTATTCCGTTAAAGAAATGATTAACTTTTACAAAAAAAAATACACACAATACAACGAGGTTAATGTAATCAAAAGTCTAACATGGTACGATGATGTTGATTTATCAGATTGGCCTTTGCTTTTAAAAAACCCCAAGCTAAAATGGAAAAAAGTAAAAGAAAAAATCACAAAAGCTACGAAAGCGTATTTACAGACAATATGATTGATTATTTGGAAATAAGATGATACAGATAAAACATGTCCGCCAGCCAAATCCCTCCTGACACCCTTTAGAAAAGCGTTTTCCTTTTAGCGCCCGGCAACTGCTACCCCACCTAAACGGACACCGGGTTTCCAAACCCGGTTTGCTAAGTCGCAGAATAAAAAAAAATAAATAATCAAACGCTCAACCCACAACAAAGATGTTACGATAAAGCTCCCCTTTAGGTGTTCCTTGAGCATGTC
>JAQIDF010000215.1 GCA_027858145.1 Prolixibacteraceae bacterium
CATAATAGTAATTTCTAAGTTTTAGCACCCACTCCCGGAATCGAACCGGGCGACACACACCAAGCGAGCAGGTTTGTTGGTTAATTAAGTTCGATAACAAATTTATTTTTTTCTGCAAAACCTTTAATTTTTTGTAGTTCAGAATCTGTACAATAAAAGGTAAATTTTTCCCAGTTCATACCGTTCCAGCTACCACCCCATTTTACATTAGATACCTCGAACTCATCTTTTATACAGCCTCTTAACATTTGGATTAAATTAAAGTTTTTTGATTCTACTGTGTGTTTTTTAGTTCCTTTTTTCATAATTTCTAATTTTTTATAAGTTTTTATCCGGGAATATTCCCGATTGTTTGTTTTACAAATATACAACGCTTTTAAGCACTGTGCAAACTTTTTTGTACTTTTTTTAAAGATATTTTTAAATTAAAGCGTAAAACCCTGTGTTGTAAGTCTTTATTTATTTGAAAAAAACCAACCTTGCGCCCGATACTTGCCTTTTTGTTTATATGATGACCGGCTGAAATATTGCCGAGATTGTCAATTATCAAAGCTTTGTATACGTCACCGTAAATATTGTAATTATTCAATAGTAATATATATCTATCTTGATCAACATAAACAGAAACGCCGGTTGTAATACTATTATAAAGCGTATAATCGTCTCTATTTATATGTATATCCTTTCCTTCCAGTACCTTTTTTGCAACCATTTTTGACCAGTCGGAAGCCATTTGAAACAATTTTAGCTCCGAGCCTGTTAGATGTAAAGCGATTTGTTTTTTTTCCTGTGAGTTCATAATAGTAATTTATAAAGATTAATAATTTATTTAATTTTTCCGGTTTGTAAATACTCAACCACTTCGGACCAGGTAATATAATCACCGATCAATACATCCGCGGTTTCGTTAATAATGTGATATGTTGTGTGTGTTTCTCGGGAGTCGTCTGTCACTACTATATATATAGTATCACCATTCACATTTATTTTACATTTGCCGGCTGAGGTCAGCTCTTTTTTAACCATTTCAACATTATCCGGGATAGTTTGACCATAAGCCGGTATATTATATATAAAGATCATAATAAACATTTGAGTGATAATTGTAGCTTTTTTCATAATAGTAAATTTTATTGTTTGTTTGTTTTACAAATATACAACCGTTATATATGTAAATGCAAACTTTTTTGTACTTTTTTTAAAGATATTTTTAAATTAGCTTGTATTGTATTGTTATTCACACCATTACACCAACAAACACACAGGATCAGGGCGGCAACAATAGAAAAAAAGTTTTTCTTGTTGCCGCTATTGTTGCCGCTATTGTTGCCACTAAAAAGCTACTATAACCCCCTTATTCTTAGTATATTATATATATATATATAGTAAGTGGCAACAGGGCACGCATGGATATGCCATATTTTTATATACGCGCGCATACGCATATACGCACATGCACCCGCGCACATAAAAAACTTTTTTCCACTTTTGCCGCGTGCTTTGTTGCCGTTTGGGGTTAATGCGCTGTTACTCAGTCTGTTCTGCGGCAACAACAGCGGCAACAAGAGTGGGACAAAATGCTAATGTGTTATGTGTCAACACATTACGTGTTGTTGCCGCTTGTGTGTTATTAGTATAACACACTGTTACTTAATTAGTTATGAGGTATAAGTTGTAAAAAATTGAGATCATTAAATAATATATATTATTGTATGCTTGACACATACGACCACACACCACACACATACGTTTATATAATAGAACGCAATTCGTTGAGTTTCAATTAATTAAATAAATTGGGTAAGTTTCAATAAAATATAAATTGAATAAAAGTCAGATTATCAGGTAGTTAGGTGTGTTTTGCTATGTGTCTGAGTATCAGGCTGTTAGAAAAAATAGCCAAGGTACTGTACCGCCCTAAAGAACTGTCACGCAATAAGTTGCGACCCCGAGTTGTGAAAATTTTACACAGATTTCAACCATATTAACTTGTTTTTAATGTAATTTTAACATATATTTGTTTTTTTAACAACATTAAATATGTTAAATAACTAACACTCTTATAATGAATAATTTAAGACCATCAGATTTAGCGAAGGCTCTTGATATAGCGCGTGCATCCATTACAATGGCAGTAAAGGGCGGAACTTTGGTATGGGATGAAAACAAGAATATAGACCTGTCAAACCCAATAAACAAGGCATGGTTATTCAAAATGAAGGACAGAGGAAAGACACTTGACTTCAATAGAATATATGCAACACCTCCCGGAAAAAGAGGAAGACCACGTAAAGATGGCTCTCCTCCTTCGGAAGAAAAGATAAAGAAACCAAAACCTGTTCAGACACATAAAAAACCAGTTGAAAAACCCATAAAAGAAAGTGATGATGATTTTATTTTTGAGCTTGATGATTTTAATACAGATAAACCAAAAAAAGAAAAGGAAACCAAAAAAGAATATAAGCCGGCTGTTCCTCCTGAACTAAAGGAAATGACAAAAAAGGATGATTTGTTTATCGTAAAACAAAAACTTGAAATAAAAAAACTTGAAAATCAGGATAAGAAAGATAAACTTCAAATAGCAAAACTTGAAGGAGAATTATTACCGGTTGATGCGGTTGAGAATATTTTTCTATGGGCGACTTCCGATATGGCAAAAACATACGAGCAAGATGCGAACAATATGATAACGAAACTTGTAAAAATGGTTGATGGCACTAAAGAGGATTTCATAATGCTAAAAAAACAAGCAATGGAAGATATTGCCATGACAGGAATGACATATAAAGAAAACTTAATGACCGGAATTGAAAATCAAATTAAAGAATATAAATCAGTTCGTTCTCGTGGAGAAAGGAAGTAAATTTAAGATATGATTTCAGAAGATAACATACAAAAAACTTTTTGCAATATATTTGGAAGGCTTGATTTTTCTGATAAGTCAATGTTACCATCAGAGTTTGCAGAAAAACATATTGTTCTTGATTCGAGTATAAGTACACTAAAGCAAGGTCGTTTTAGTTACGACATAACGCCATATCTCAAAGAAGTAGTTGATTGCACAAGCCCATACCACCCAGCTCGAATAATAGCAGTAATGAAAGCAGCACAGATTGGGTACAGTCAGGGTGTTATTGTCCCTGCAATTGTATGGAAGATAGCCAACGATCCCGGAAATATAGTATCACTTTCTGCTAATGCGGATTTATCAAAGCGTTTTGTTGAGGGTAGACTTGACCCCGTTATTCAGAGATGTTTTGTAAAAGACCTTATACGCCCAAGTGTTATAAGAAAAAGAAACGCAAGAACAGGAGACACATCAGCCTCAAAAGAATTTGCAGGTGGATCAGCAACATTTGGCGGACTGCAGTCTTTTGATAAGATGGGTAAACAGATGTCTTATGCACTTGGTTTTTATGATGATTGGGAAGGAGCAAAGATTGCTGACAAAGACCAAGGTAATACGTTTGAGTTATTGCAACAGAGATTCTCTTCATCAGCTAATACAATGAAGCAGTTCTTTATATCTACACCTGAGGTAAGACCAAGTAATATTGAGAACCTGTATCTCATGGGAGACCAAAGAAAGTGGCATATACCGTGTCCTGTTTGTGGTGAGTATATAGAGCTATTATGGAGTGAAGAAATTGACGGAGAACGTGTTGGTATTGTTTTTGATACTCACGATAATGGAAAACTTATACCTGAAACAGTTAGATATAAGTGCCAAAAATGTTCAGGAGAATTTAAAGAGAAACATAAATACAGAATAAACTTAAAAGGCAAATGGATTCCAACCGCAGAACCAATTGAAGAGGGTTTTTACTCTTATAAAATTAACGCATTATGCTCAGCACCGGGAATGTATGATTGGACAGCTTATGCTTATAGGTGGTGTCGTATATTTATGAATAATGAAAAAGGAGATGTTGGAAAGCTCAAAGTATTCAAGAACCTTGTATTAGGAGAACCGTGGGAAGAAAAAAGAATTACTATAAACGAAACAAACTTAATGTCACATACAAGAGGTTACGAGGTTGGTGTTGTTCCGTCAAAATTAAGCGAACAAGATGGGAATGGTAAAGTAATACTCCTAACAATGGCTGCCGATATGAATGGAACAGAGTATGATGCAAGGTTAGATTGGGAAGTTATGGCGCATTCTGTTACCGGAAGTGTTTATAGTGTCGATCATGGTAGTATAGGAACATATCAGCCCGGACAAAAATCAAAAGAGCTAAAAAATAAAGGTGAACGTGATTTGTGGTCCTATCATGAAGAAGACGATTTGAATGTGTGGGGTTATTTAGAAAGTGAGATAATGAATAGGAAGTTTTTTACCGATGATGGTCGAGAAATGGAAATATCACAGGTAATGCTTGACTCGGGTTATATGACACAGATTGTTTACGCATTTGTTGAGAAATATCCTGAACTATGCCTTGCTGTAAAAGGAAAGGATAAAGATAAGTATACAAAGCCAACACAGGACATGAAGCTGTTCAAGGTTTCAAGAGAGCATCCGTTAATGTATCTTTTAGAAGTTGATAAGATTAAAGATATGTTATCGAATATGCTAAATCTTGATTGGAATTTTAATGCAGACTCCCCACAACCTTATGGATATGTAAACTATCCAACACCAAACTACCAAGAAAGCAAATATACA
This sequence comes from Prolixibacteraceae bacterium, assembly GCA_027858145.1. Classification (GTDB taxonomy): domain Bacteria; phylum Bacteroidota; class Bacteroidia; order Bacteroidales; family Prolixibacteraceae; genus Roseimarinus. The sequence goes on from JAQIDF010000215.1 coordinate 4,670, forward strand.
ATAGATTACTTCAAGCAACTTGCTGTTGAGGATAAAGAATTTCAGGTTGATGAACAAACAGGAGAGACAAGCGGTTGGAAGTGGATTAATTCCAAAAAGAAAGCGAATCACTTTTGGGATTGTGAGGTTTACAACATTGCGGCGAGAGAAGTTTTTATGTATAATTTCATCAGGGAGTATAATAAAATCGAGAAATTAAATATTGAAGTTACGTGGTATAATTTTAGCAGGATTATACTTGATTTATTTAATTTATAAAAATAAATTTGTTTTTTAAGTTTTTATTTTATAATATTGCATTTATGAATGAAATATTTTACATACAATCAGCAGAATCACTTCTCGAACGATACACAAGATTGTGTGCCATAATTAAAAAAATGGAGGAATCTCTTCTTAATCCTGAGATAGATGATTCAACACAATATTTCATTCTTGATGATGGTCAATCAAAAATAACAAGAGCATTTAGAAATCCAAAAGAAATAACATCAGCATTAGAGCGTTTTGATTTAATGAGAAAAAGATTGTTAAATCAACTTAATGGTCATGATATTCTTTTAAAGGATAATGGTGCATTAAGAAGATAATATGGGAGTTTTAAATAATATATTTGCAAACAAAGAATTAGCAAGTAAAGTTTCTGATTTAAAAAATGAACTTGACGTATATAAAGAAGTTGATGCTGTTAAATATGCTTTTTCAGGAACATCTATTTTATATGATGGAGAAAAGAATCCATACGAGCTTGGCACATCATACAATTTTCTTTTAGACTATCAGACTATTGCTAAAAGAAGTTGGGAGGCATATATTAAGTCTCCTGTTATTCAGACAGCTATAAAGCAGTATTGTCTTTGGATAGTTGGATCAGGATTAAAGTTTCAGGCAGAACCAAACATTGAGTACCTTGAAAAATCAGGTATAACATTAGATCAAGAAGTTTGGAGCAAAAACATTGAGGCTCAATTTAGAAATTACGCATCAAGTAAAAAAAGCACTTATAGCCGTGAGATGAACATTCATGTTATGGCTGCTGAGGTTTTAAAGAGCGCAATTCTATCAGGAGACTGTCTTGTAATTTTAAGATATAAAAAAACACAGCCAACAGTACAGGTTGTCGAGGGTAAATGGGTACAAACACCATACGATTATATGTATGGTGTTTCTAAATATAAAAACATAATAAGCGAAGGCGTAGAGGTCTCAAAGACAGGTCAACATATAGCATATCATGTCTTGCAAGATGACGGATCTCATGAGAGAATACTTGCCAACCCAAGTGGAGATATTGGAGGTAGACAGGCGTGGTTAGTTTACGGTTTACGTCATAAGATAAATGATGTGAGAGGAATGTCATTATTGACAGCCGTTCTTGAAAGAGATGCTAAACTTGATAGATTTTTAGAAGCAACCGTTGGTGGTGCAGAAGAGAATAGTAAAATACCATTCACATTTGAACACGATCAATTTTCAGACAATCAGAATCCTCTTGAAAAGAAAATTGCACAAGCAACAGGAATAAAACAACAGAATGGTTTAACAAACGAAACTGAAACAATAAACGGCTATGCAACACAAATTGCAGCAACGACCGGTAAAAACGCATATAACCTACCTGTTGGAGTAAAGCTTAAAACAAACACATCTCATGTAGATCCAAACTTCTCTTCTTTTTTTAATCCAAATGCTGAATTTATATTCTCAACAATAGGAATACCACCTGAGGTTGCAATGAGTAAATATGGAGGGTCTTTTTCCGGGAGTAGAGCAGCAGGTAAGGGATGGGAGTTTAAAATGAGTGTTGAAAGAGAATCTTGTTTAACAGAAAACTATTACAAGCCAATATACCAGTTCTTCTTTTTGATTAATATGTATAAAGGCAACATAAATGCTAATGGATATAGAGATGCTTTATATGGCGGCAATTGGATGATAACAGAAGCGTACACAAAATGCAGATTCATAGGACAAGCTATGCCTCATATTGACCCTGTTAAAGAAGCAACTGCCCAAAGAATATTACTTGGCAAGGCATATGAGTTTGTGCCTCTTCAAACAGGAGAGCAAGCTTGTGAGAATAGTAATGCAGGAGATTTTGATGAAGTACAGAAAAAATCAGAAAAGGAAATAAAAACAGCATCTTATTTTATACCTGAAAAAAAAAATCAAGAAAAAAAATAAAAAAAATCATATAAATATTTGTTTTTTAAATATTTGTATTTATATTTGTAAAATATGGAAAGTAAAATTTTTTTATACGGTGGTATTTATAATTGGACTGTTCAGGACACACTTCAAAGAATGGAAGAAATCGGAGCAGACAAAGATATTACATACAGGTTAAATTCAGGTGGCGGAGATGTTTTTGCTGCTCAGGGTTGGTTAAAAGACCTAAAACAACGTACAGGTAAGAATATAGGGTCAATCGAAGGAAACGCATCATCAATGGCTTTCATGCTTTCTCTATATATGGATAAAGTCACAGCACTTGAAACATCTACTGCTTTAATACATAGAGCTTTTATGTATGTAGAAAGTGAAGAGGATAGAAAAATGCTCAACGATATTAATGAAGGCTTCAAAACTGTAATGAAAGCTAAATTAAATGTTGAGGCTCTTGAAGCAAGAATTGAAATGTCTCTTGATGAATTTTTTGATGCAGGAGAAGATAATCAAACAAGACGTGAAGCGTGGCTATCAGCCAAAGACTTGGTTGCGATAGGACTTGTAAAAGAAGAAGATGTTTTAAAAATAACACCTGAAATAGCAGCAGCACTTGAAAGTCCAAGTGCTTTTTTTGATGATTATAGAAAAAAAGAAGTTGAAAAGACTCCTACCGATAAGAAAACTCAACCGGAAGAAAAGAAAGAAGATTCTAATATAAGTAATAATAAAAACAATACAGAAATGGATGCAAAGGAAATAGAAAAAGTCAAAGCTGATGCTATTACGGAAGAAAAAAATCGTACCGAAGCATGGTTGGTTTTTCATGATGTAGATGCTAAGAAAGTAAGAGAAGGCATTGAATCAGGCAAATCAATAACTGCAAAAGAACAAAACGAGTTCTTGCTGGCGGCACAAGACAAAAAGATTTTAGCTCAGATTGAGGAAAAATCTAACCCGAATGCTGAAACACCAAAAGATGAATCGGATGCAAAAGAAAAAGAATATAAACAAGCTGAGAAGGAACTTCACGCTTCTTTAAAGCTAAAAAATTTGGAGGACTAAAAAATGAGTGAAATTACACAAGTTACCTCAAACGGAAACAATCAAGTTACAAACTATGATGTTTCAAAGGTTGGATTAGGAGACAACCATTTTATTCAAGCTGAATTTACAGCATCAGGAGATACTGAGATTGCAGAAGGAACTGTTTTTGGTGTTATATCAGCAACAGGCAAGTTGAAAGTTCTTGATAAGGTTTCGATTGACAATAGTCAGTACCCTAAAGGAGTTCTTTACAACGGTATTGGTGGATCTAAAACCGTTGCTGATGGAACTACTGTTACTTTAACTCTTATTAATAAGGGTAAGGTCGATTCTTCAAAATTAGTTTTTGCTGATGGAACAACCGTTGATTCAGTTGTTGAAACACAGGCATTAAAATATTGGCTCAATGATTTAGGATTAATTCTCGAATCAGGTTCTGAGCTTTCAAAAGTTGATAATTAATAAACAGGAGGACATAAAAATGGCATTAACAAGAGAAGATTCACAAGGCTTAACTTTATTAGCCGGAATAAAAAAATACCAAGAGTTAAGAAAAGCACCAACACACATGATGGGCTTCTTTACTCCGGAAACATACGATTCAACAGCTATACCTTTAGAGGTGCAGAGAGACAACGACTTGCTCGCTGTCGATGTAATGCGTGGAACAAATGGGAATATGAACAAAAGTTCTGTATGGACTGCCAAAACAATTGTTCCGCCTTTTTACCATGAAAAATATTCCATTAATGAACTTCGTAGTTACGAACGAGTTTTTGGATCTACGGCAACAATGACGACATCACAAGCAAGAGCTTCTCTTGCGGCTGAAAATGCAACACAATTAATGCGTCTTCAAAACAAAATCATTAGAGCGCAAGAACGCATGTGTGTTCAAGCACTTGAAACTGGTGTTGTTCTTTTGAAAAACGATGAAAACATTGATTACAAACGTAGCGCAGATTCACTTGTTGATTTAGGACAAGTAGGAAACGGTGGTTATTGGACCACTACAACAACCGATGTTGAGACTCAACTTTCAGATAAAGCTGCCGGCTTTATTCGCGAAGAGGGTAGTTCTTCTGCCGGTGTGTTTGATTTAACAATGTCAAGCCAAATGTGGATTACATTGAAGAAAACAGATTACTTCAAAAACAATGCGAATTACAACAACGTGAAATTGATTGATATTAATTCTCCTGTTGCTTCTGCTCGTGGTGCTGTTTATCATGGTCAAATCACAGCAGGTTCATTCATTTTTAATGTTTGGACTTATGACGGAACTTACACAAATGCTGTCGGCACAAGAGTTAGAATGACTGACGGAACAAAAATAGTTGTCACTCCAACGGAAGGTGCTATTTTTGAAATGGCTTACGGTGCTGTTGATAGTATTGTTAAAGACACAGGAACTTCTGCTGTATCAGGAAAACAAATTCAAAAAACGGCAGCAGACTATTACGTTTGGGATAATGTTGACACACAAAATCTTGTTCATACGATGCACATGACATCTGCACCGATAGCAAGACTGGTAACACCTGACATGGTATGTACATTAAAAGCTGCTGATTCCTTCACAGGAACAACTGTTGAGTAAATATAAAGTAATGGTTTAATGCTCTTACTTTATATTTTAATAATTAATAGTTAAAGATATGAAAAGTTTATTTTTTTTAATAGCAGTTTTAATGGCAACATTTTCTACTGCTTTTTCACAGGAAAGTTCCGAATCTGATTGGGTTTTATCCGAAGATCAATCGGTCGTTTTGTTTCAAGGATATGCTGGTGACGTTATCGGAAGCGGTGATAGTGTTTGGTTTTATACGGTAAAGCGTGTTGTTCCTAATAAGCAGATACAGTATGTAAACGTAACAGTTGACAGCGTAAAAGCAGGAGGAGCAGTAACATTTACTCTGTTCGACAAGGATACTTATAATTCTACCCTTGCAGGAATAGATACCGTTACACGGAGCTTAACAACATCAGACACCACATTTACATTATCATCATCAACATACTCTATTTCAGACTACACGAGGATATACGTGAAGGGTAGCGATGATACAACTGGTGCAAAAATTACAAAATTAGACATTAAATTTGTGGAGGAATAGTTATGGCACAATACAAATTAAAAGCACTCAACGTACACATTGGTGGCGTTTTGTACAAAATTGAAGACAAAAAAGTTTTTGACACAAAAAAATCTCCAATTTTCAAAAAAGAAATTGAAGATGCTGCAAAAGCAGGTTTTTTGGTTGAATTAAAAGGTAGTGCAGAAGCTGATGCAAAGGCTAAAGCAAAAGCTAAAGAGGAGGCAGAGGCTGAGGCTGAGGCTGAGGCTGAGGTAAAGGCTAAAGAAGAAGCTGATGCAAAGGCTAAAGCAAACAAAGGTAAGTAGGATAAACTATGGGAGTGTTTGAGATGGGTAGATTAGCGAGTAAGAGGTTCATTGAACAAGTTCCTCTTACTTTCTACCGTACACTTACAGGAGAAGGTGTTAATGTTAAAGGCACGTTTACAAGGCATCATTTAGGATTAGATCCTGACACGAGAACACTTGTAAATACTCCGAACACTCAATGTACAGTTAGCGTGCTTTCACTTAACGAGGAAGGTTTTGAATCATGGAATGGAGATAACGATGTTAATTTACTAAATTGTTACGTAAAAGCATCAGATGTTACCGGGGTAGAAAAGACTTATAAAATAGTTGAAATATATCCTGATGATAGTATAGGATTAGTAGTTTGTGCATTACATAAAATGGGAGTATAATGGCTGCAAAAATAGGATATGAAATACCAAATCAAAAGTTCGAGTTGTTTCGAGACGTTATTGGTTTAATAATTAAAGAAGAGCTTGCAAACCAGTTTACTTTAACAGGAGATGCTGTTTTTAATTCAGATGTATACATTGAGCGTTTTGTTCCTTATAACGCATCAACAGAACTACCGGCAGTCAATATTTCATTTAAAGAAATAGAATATACTGATTCAAGCGTTAATTACAACGTGGGCGAAAACATGTATGCTATTGAGATTACAACTAAAGCATACGAAACAGATGACGGAAGAGCTGATTTTTTATCATCTATAAAAAATCATAAGTTAATAGGAACTATTGCTTATATTTTATCATCAATCGAATACAGAACATTAGGGTTACCAACCGGAACAGTAATGGGAACATCTTTAAAAAAAATTAAAATATTTCCACCCGACCCTGTTTATAATCCGACACAATCAACAGATGAATTATCTGTTGTTACTTCAATGATACTTTTTGGCGTAACGGCAGCAGATGAATACAATGATGTATCAGGAATTGATGCAGAAGGTGTTAGAATAGAAGAAATCTTTACAAACATGCAAATAGAAGATTCCGGAAAGGGATATAAAATACTAATAATAAACAACGTATAAAATGGCAACAAGTACAGCAATATCAGATTCGATAAGAACAAGAGCTGTTGGGTATCAGGTACTCAATCAAGTTTTTAATCCACAAACAACAAATTTGCCAATGCGAATTGCGTTGTTTGGAGAAGCCAACACAGCAAATGAAGCTGAGTTAGACACTACACCGTTTCAACCAACATCTGTTAAAGAGATTGGCGACAAATATGGTTATGGTTCTCCTTTGTTTCAGATGGGTAGAATATTACTTCCTATTTTTGGTGGTGGTGTTGGTGCTATACCATTAGTTATTTACCCACAAGGATATTCAGTTGGTGCAACATCAACAGAGATTGTTCTTGGAGTAACAGCCGCTGCTGGAGCAACAAAAACAAAAACTCACACATTATTTATCAATGGTCGAGACAATATAGATGGCAAAAGATTTGATTTTACCGTAGCAATTGATGATACGACAGATGAAATTGGGCAAAAAATAGCTGATACAATCAATAACGTATTGTATGCACCATGTACGGCTGTTGCAGGAGTTGCTGGTGCGGTGACAGTAACATCAAAATGGGAAGGTTTAACATCAGCACAACTTGATATTTCATTTGAAACAAACGGAGACTCGGCAGGTGTTGTTTATGCGGAAACAAGCAGAACTGATGGTGCAGAAACTCCTGACATTTCAGGTGCTTTAAATTACTTTGGCAACGAGTGGAATACACTTGTTATTAATCCGTATTCAGTTGAAAGCGTTCTTGAAATTCTTGAAACAGCAAACGGAACACCCGAGTCAACAACAGGTAGATATGTTACAACATTATTCAAGCCGTTTGTTTCTTTCTTTGGTTCAACAGAAGATGATAAAACAACACTTACTACATTAACAAATGCAGATGCTCGTAAGGATCAAGTTACAAACGCATTGTGTCCTGCTCCAAAATCATTAGGGTTCGATTATGAAGCCGCTGCTAATATGTGTGTATTAGTTGCTGACATTGCAAACGACAGCCCACATTTAGGTGTTGGAGGAATGTCTTATCCTGATATGCCAGTTCCAAGTGATGGATTAATTGGTGATATGGCAACACTTATAAACAGAAACTTCTGTATGACAAGAGGTTGCTCAACAGTATTACTTCAAAACGGTAAATATACTGTACAAGATTTAGTAACAACATTTTTTCCCGATGGAGTTGTAAGCCCTAAATTTCAGTTTGTACGAGATTTAATTCTTGATTGGAACATTGGTTACAATTGGAAAATAATTGTTATCAGAGACATTCAGGACAAAACACTTGTTGGAGATAAAACACCAAAACGAGTTGACAGTACAATATCCCCAAAACAAATCAAAGCGTTACTTATTGGAATGATAAATAACACAGAACTGAATGCTTTAGTTACTGATGTTCAGTTCACGAAAGACTCGATTGTCATTTCAATAAACAGTTCTAATCCTGCGAGATTAGACATATTTTTCAAATACAAAAGAACATCAACTGCAAATCAGGTTTCTACCGATGCAGCTGTTGATTTTAGTTATAACTTATAAAACTTAAAGACATGGCATACACAGGTTCAGGCATATTAGAGGTAACGTATAACAATGCGGAAGTAGGACAAGGAACATTCTACACAAAAGATAATGAAGACTACACAATTGATTTGGGTGGTATTCGTTCGAGTGATGATGCTGCTAACACGACAACAGCCGGTGAGCGTATCAATCAAATGAATGTCGTTTGTTCAAAATTTGAACTTCCACCTATCGCTTGGGATAAAACCGTAAAAGACGAACAGGAAAAGTTACAAAAATTATGTGCCTCAGTAGTTGGAAGCACATGGACTGTCACTTGTCTTGACGGAGCTATTTACAAAATGGAAAATGGCTATCCTGTTGGAGATATAGCAGGTGGTGGTTACGCAGGAACAATCCCTGCAACACTTGTAGGAAACCCGGATGCAGAAAGAATTTCATAGTTTATAAACCCAGTAAAAACACTTTATTATGAGTAAAATTGCAAATTCAGTAGCAGAAAAAGACCTTGAAAAATTTTTCGATGAAATGAAGGTTGATCCGTTAAAACGGAAAAAACTTTTTTCAGAAGGAGAAAATGGAAGGCTTGTTGTTTCAGGATTAATTGAACTGTTATGCGAAGGCATGGCAGTAGTAAATGATAGTGGAGAAATCGAGTACAAACTTCTTGAACCTATTGCTTCAGATTCAGGAACGATAACATTAGAAACTGTTGTATTCAAACCAAAACGTATCACATTAGAAAAGTTCCAAAAGATTCAGGACAAAAAAGATGATGTTGAACAGATGAAAATGATACTTAGTTTTATTACAGGAGAATCATCATCATTATTAGGCAAAATTTCCATGGATGATTGGGGCTATTTGTCAGAGATTGGATTGGTTTTTTTATAAGCATAGCGAGAAACTACTCCAACGCTGTGCGTACAATTGCAAGGAAGTACCGATGGGCTCCATACGAAATGAGTAAGCTCTTTTTAGACGACCTCGATATGTATGGAGTTTTTTTTTGGGAATGGGATGCAATGGAGTATGATAAAGAAGTTCAGAAGTCTACAAAGAAGTAAGATATGGCAATAGTTAAATACAATATATCGACAAAGTTTACAGGCGTAGACAGAATGTCCGCAACCATAAATAGAATGCGGTCTAAAGTCAAAGGTTTTAGAAAAACTATTGATTCAACCCAAGCAAAAACAAGCAAGATGCTAACCGGAATTGGGGATAGATTTATCACAAGAGGTTTAGCAATGGGTGGTGTTGCTGTCGGTGTTTTAGGGAAGAAAGCAATAAATACCGCATCAAGCCTTGAAGCAATGAAGACGGCTATAAGTTTTGCTTCCGGTGGTCCTAAAAAAGCTGCAAGTAACCTTTCGTTTCTTAAAGACACAGTAAATGATTTGAAGGTCAATTATATGGTAACGGCAGAATCTTTCAAAAGATTTACCGGTGCGATGATGTCTACCGATTTGCCATTAAAGAGACAACAATCAATGTTTAAGAAACTGTCAACAGTTACTCGTGTTCTTGGTATGAATGGAGGTCAAACAGAGCGTGTATTCTATGCGCTTGGGGAGATGTTTAATAAAGGCTCTGTTATGAGTCAGGAGTTGAAAGTTCAGCTTGGTAACTCACTACCGGGAGCTGTAAGAATGTTTGCCGATTCTATAAATAAGACAGTACCTGAAATGATGAGTTTGATGCAGAAAGGAGCTCTTTGGGCTGAGAAGTATGCACCAAAATTTGTTGATTATGTATACGAAAATTACAAAGAAGGTTTACCAAGAGCGATGAAAACAATGAATGCTGCTATTACTGATATGGGAAATCAATGGACGTTTACATTAGAGGCTATTGGACTTGCAATGAATAAAGCAGGAATACTCGAAATGCTTTCTGAATATTTAATAGGAATTAGAACTTGGGTAGAGGCTAATAAAGAGCTTATTAGTAGTGGTTTTACAAAATTTTTAGATAAGGTTAAAAATGTATTCAGTTGGATTTATAACAACTGGGGAGCAATAGTTACAGGTCTTAAAATATGGATAACTGCTTGGGCAGGTCTTAAAATTATTAATGCAGGTCTTATTGTAATGCAATCAGCCTTAATGGCAGCAGAGCTTTCATTAGGAGCAATGGCATTAGCATTAGCTCCGGGAGCTGCAATAATTGTTGGATTAGGAATTATTGCAGCCGGAGGTCTTAAAATATATGACAACTGGCAACTCGTTTCAGGAGGAATAGACAACGCAAGGAAAGAGCTTGAAAAATATAAATATAAGCTCGATGATATTACAGGTGCGAATAAACTTTTGAGTAAGGAAGAGTGGGAGAAAAAGTATAAAAGTGAAAATCCAAATAATTCTAATGCCATGAAAAGTTGGCAGGCGTTAGCAAAAATGGAAGGTGTAATTAGTGCATTTACAACGGATTGGCTTGGTAATTTTGTAACAAAAGCAATGACAGGATCTTATGAGTATGGTGTTATAAAGCGAAATGCGTATGGCGAAAGTCAGCTTCAAAAATATGCAATGGTTGGTGGATATAAAAAATACCTAAAAGAATTTGAAAAAAAACAAGGTATTCCGCCTCCTCAAAAAAGCGGATCGGTTGGTCAAACAACTCAGAAGTCTTTACTTGATATTAGCAGAGATTATTATAATCAAGAGCACCCATCAACACCATCAACAACCCCATATAATTCTGACACAACAAGACAACAACAACCATTTAAAGCTGAGATAAATATAGTAACAGAAAAAGGAACAACAGCAACAGTAGGAGAAACAAATGGAGCAGAGAATGTTGTGCTTTCAACTAATTAATTAATGCTATGGATAAAGATATACTAATAATAGAATCGGGAAGTGGTGGAGATATTGTTATAGAAGACAATGATATAAAAACCACAAGAATGCTTAATAATCAGGTGTATTTAGCTTTATTTGGCGGCAATTTTAAATCAGATGTCGGAGAACAGAATTTTGATTATTGGGCTAATGATAGTCTTGGCAATGAGCATAAATTCAGTTCAGAATTTGAGCGAACATTAACAGAGGTTGCATTCAACACTTCCGGAATAAGAATTATTGAAGGTGCAATAAAAAAAGACTTGGAATACTTAAAAAAATATGTAAAAATAGAGGTAGATGCAAGCATTTTGAGAAAAGATTTATTATCTTTGTATATAAGACTTATTTCTCCCAACAATGTTGAAGAGAAAATAAGAGTTGTTTGGAATAACGAAGTAAAACAGGTAGTGTCATGGCAATATTAATCCCAAGATATAATGAACTTTACAACTCATTAATATCTGATTTTAAGAATAAATTTGAGATACAAAGTGTTATCGGCAAATCTGTTATAGTAGCAATGGCTGCTGTTCTTGCAGGGAAGCAGAAACTAATGTATACGGCACTCGCAACTGTAAACCAAAATATTTATCCTGATTTAGCTGATGAAGAAACATTAAGACGTTTTGGAAGGATAAGACTTGGAAGAGATTTAAACCCACCAACGGCAGGTGGATATATTGTTTTAGTTTCAGGAACAGTAGGAGCAGAGATGCCGGCAGGAAGCACATTTTCAGATAGTAATGGTTATCTTTTTGTTGTTGACTCAACATTTACATTAGCAGGTAGCTCAGGAGAGATAACACTGAGAGCATTAACACCGGGTCAGGAAAGTGCTTTAGCTATTGGAACTCAATTACAATTAACATCTCCATTAACTGATGTTGACTCATTTGCAGAAGTATCTGAGCTTTCCGTAAGCCCAACAGATGGAGAAACAATTGATGAATATAGAGAGAATGTAATTGATTCATTTAGGTTATTACCACAGGGCGGTTCACGTTCTGATTATAGAACTTGGTTAGAAGGAGAGCCAGGTGTTCGTGAGGTTTATCCTCATGCAAAAACAGATTCTGTTGGAGAGGTTGATTTATATGTTGAAGCCTTTGTTGTTGACTCGACAGACGACCACGGAACACCACCATCGTCAATACTCGATGCTGTTGAAGCTGAAATAGAACCTGACAAGATACCTATTGGAACTACGGTTAATTACTTACCGGTAGAGCCAACACCAATTGATGTTTATTTAACAAACCTTGATGATGAAGAAAAGATAACACAAATAAACACAAATTTAGAAGCATTTCTCTATGAAAAAAGACCTTTTATTGCAGGAGCTGATATTGTGTCAGAGCAGAATAAAGGTAAACTTTATTCATCTGAGATATTCCAAATTGTAGCTGATGCAGGAGTATCATTTGATGCTATATCGTGTGAAGTTGATAGTGTTGTGTTTACAATGACTGAATTTACAAATGGAACTATTCCTTATATAAACGAAGTTTATTCTATATAATATGGAGTCTATTGCAATATCATATGTCGAAAGTTACGGTACGAGAGGAACAGCACTCGGTAACTTTGAATACCCAAGAGGATTATGTATAAAAGATAATCTACTTGCAATATGTGATACGCAAAATGATAGAGTTCAAGTATCAGACTTAGCAGGAAATGAATATCTGTTCGGAACAGAGATGTCTTTTCCTGATTCAATCGTGTATGATGGCGATAGACATGCTTTTTTTGTAACAGATTCCGATAATCATTGTATAAGAGAATATGATGTAACAGGAACACTGCTTAATACAATAGGAACTAACGGAACAGGAGAAGTTGAATTTGAGTTCCCAAGTGGAATTGCAATTAACGACACACACATATTCGTTGCTGATAGACAAAACAATCGTATTCAAAAGATGCTCAAATCAGATTTCAGCTTCGTTTCAGAAACAGGAGGTTTCTTGCTACCCGAAGGTGTTTGTTTGATTGATGATAGTGTCTATGTTATGGATAGCGGTAACGGTATTTTAAAGCAATACGATTTAGATTTCAATTACCTTAGAGAGGTTGGAGGTTTCCTTGAAGGTTACGGCACAAGAGTTGAGAATATAGGTGGTGTTTTGTGTGTTGTTGATAATATTGACAATAACATTTATTTTTTCAGCAAAGACTTAGTTTATATACGTTCTTATTCTCAAAACATGTGGTTTCCCGAAGGTGTTACTATAAATGGAGATAAGATGTATGTATCAATGCCACATAAGATTAACATCTATAATATTGAGATTGAATTTGGTTTACAGTTCTTACAAGAGTTTGAAACATTAAACCAACAATTATACCCAACAGGCAGAGCGTGGTGGAGAGTTCCGGGAACGGTATTCTCATTGTTTAACGAGGCGTTATCTTTATCTGATAGTAGATTATATTCAGCTATTCAGAATATGCAGTTAGGATTGATTGCCGACAGCTACAACCTTACAGATATTGATATTGAGAGATGGGAGTCTGTTTATGGAATAGTATCAAGAGGAACAAGGCAAGAGCGTATTGATTTGATAAATCAGCGAATGAGTTACCCTAATAACATATTAGCACGACAATCAATCGGGTTTATAGAATTACAATTAAACAATGCAGGTTTTGATGTTTCTTTGAATTACGACCCTGATTATAATCCAAATGGAGTTATTCATGATGAGTTTGTGTTTGGAACAAAAGTTCATGGAGCAATTCCCGAAACATATACTATATGTGCAAATTATATAAGAGAATCACAAGATGCTGATTTTGAGATAAAAAATTATTATAAAAAAGTTTTTTATGTTGGTGGAGAAACTTTAGGAACAGAAGCGGATGTTCCATCAGCGAGAAAAAATGAATTAAGAGAATTAATATTACAACTAAAACCGGCAGATACGGTTGCAGTTTTATTTATAAATTATTTATAGTTATGAAAGATATATCGACAGTAACAGGAATAGAGGTAGATGCGGACTTTCCAACAGGTTATAAAATAGTAGATGGTCAAACGTATGTGAATGCGACCTTATATCAGGATTTGGTGCAGACTTTTCAGAAATTGATTGACCTTGCAAGAATAACACCAAATGGTTTATTTGATAATGAGGTTAATGGTTATCAATTACTTGATGGTCTTAAATCGTATATAGATAAAGAGGTTGTTGTTCCGAGAGTGGGTACTGTCGGGAAAGCGATTATTCCCATAAACGGTTGGGATATGTCAACAAGTTTGGAGTTTTTTATAGATTATCCTGATGGTTTTAAAGATAAAATAACACCATATGGTGTTACTTCTATATCAGCAGTAATAAGAAAAGATCTTGATAATTCATTTTATAATATAGAAATAGCAGGTGGCAGTGATCCAGCAGGATTTGTTTATTTATTTAGTGGGATAGATAGAATACATCTTGGAATTAGATCAGGGTCTTTTTTTAACTCATCAGATTTTTCTTTTGCATCAGGTTTTGTTACTGTTGAATATTTAAACCCACCATTTTAATAAAATGCACGTAAGAGTTGACACATCACAAATGAAAGCGTATGAGGATATGCTAAAGGAGTTACACAGGAGTGACTTCCCATTAGCAGTACGTGGAACATTGAATGATGCGGCAAGAATTATGAAGACAAAAGAGATAAAGCCTGAATTTGACGAAAACTTTGTAAATAGAAGGAACTTTATCAATGCTTATACCGGATACACGAAAAGCAAAAACACTTTTGATATAAATTCGATGTATTCAGTAGCAGGTGTTTATAGAGGTAAAAGAGATAAAAAGCTTGGTTCTGATTTAGTAAAGCAAGAGGTAGGTGGCAGAGTGACAGACAGGCAAGTTCCACGAACAGCGGTTCGTAAAAGCGGTTCATATTCAAAACAGATTCAGAGCAGATTGAAATATAGAAATGTTAGAGGAAGGAATGTGAAGTCAGGTTACATAACGAGAAAAAATAAAGGTACTGTAATACTGAAAACAAAAAATGGCAGTATTGTTAGTTATAATAAAAGGCAAAGTAAATGGGACACTTTGTACACAGCTCCAAAAACAGCTCGTATAAAAAAAGACCCATTTGTTTTACCTGCAGCAAGGAATACGGCAAGACAGTTACCGAGATTATTTAAAGAAAATGCTCGTAAAAGATTCAGAAAACATGTCAACAATAGATTATGAGTTGGAAAGATAACATAAAAACATTATTCTACATACGTACCGGAGACGGTAAAATGTATGCAACACAGGGTGCTGTGGATTATAAAATGCACTACAAAACAGCCACAAAGGAATTGGAGTTCAATGCGGACGGCTTCGACTTCGTTGGTATTGAAGGAACGTATGTTGCTCGTGAGAATGCCAAAGGTATGCAATATCCTATTGAGATTTACTTCGAGGGAGAAAATCATATTGAAAAGTCAAAAGAATTTGAAGAATCATCTAAATACAAAAATAATTGGACAATAGGACACCCGATATTTGGAGAGATAACTTGTCAGCCACTATCTTTAAGTTTCGATTCGACAAATGTAAATATAACAAAGATAATAATAAAGGTTTGGGAGACAATAGAGATAAAATATCCTGATGTTAAAGATAATTACACAAATCAAATAGAGGTAAGAGCAGCTAAATTATCATCTTCTTACTTCCTTATAAGTTTAGATGATCTCGATGCTTCTGTTCAAAAAGATGCTTTTTCTTTGACTGATTTAATAAATAATGAGTTTACAAGATTACCTGCAACACAAGAGCAGATTGTTGAATTAAAAAACAAAATTCGTGAGGTTGATATTTTTATAGAAGAAATTTTATCATATCCTGAAAGATTTATTGCTTCATTATATTCTTTGTTTCAGTTTGCTGTTGAAGTTGAAGATAATATTGTGCTTAAATTCAAACGACTTGTTTCTATATTTAATGGATTCAAAAAAATGGGTAATGACAATTTGTTTGAGCCTGTTTCGAGTATGATAATGACAGTAGCATCTGAACTTGCTGTTAGCTCAACTTACGATACGAGAACTGACGTGAATGATGTTGCAACCATTATAAATGAAATACATAATAACATACAGACTTATTATGAGAACAATGAAGTAATACCAAACTATGAACTTCTTATTGATATAGATTTCATGCGTAGCGTTGCTATTGGAAACTTGTATGATATAGCAATGAACTCTCAACAAGAGCGAAGCATGATATTGCCGGAAGATTCAAACCCGATATTGCTTACACATAGGTTTTATCGGTTTTCAGATTATAATTTACAGAAATTTATACGAGATAATAATATTGGATTAAAAGAAACCTTTTCAATAAAGAAAGGTAGGTTAATAGTATGGTACGTTTAATCATAGAAGGGAAAGAGTACTTTGGCTTTACAATTGATAATTTATCATTGCCTTACAATACTATTGCTTCATCATTTAGCTTTTCAGGGCTTGATGATTACTCCCCTATACCGCTTCAATATCCGGAAGTAAAGATTTACAATGATGATGATTTGATATTGACAGGATATATTGTTAATCAAAAGTATGCAGCATCAGAAAGACCTCATTTAATAAGCGTTTCGGGATATTCAAAATCAGGTATTCTTGAAGATTGCACAATACCATTATCTGCAATGCCTATGGAATGTGATAACATGTCTTTAAGAGAGATATGTAATAAACTACTACCTTTGTATAATATTAAATTTACGATGGAAAAAGTTGTTTTACCATTAATGAATAAGAAATTTGAAAAGGTAAACTTTGATTACGACAAGTCAATAAAAACAATAATTGTAAATCTTGCAAAAGAGCGAGGTGTGTACGTAAATCATTTGACGGACGGTTATGTTCATTTTACAGATTCAAGTTCAGATAATCTTGAAGTGGTTGAGCATTTTGAAGATTATGGCGTAAAATCAATGAGCCTTAATGTAAACGGACAATCAATGCACAGGTATATAACCGTTGTTGCACCTGCTGATGAAGAAGGTGTTGTAAACGGAGAACACACGATTGAAAATCCGTATATTAATGTAGAAAAGCACATTATAAAAAAACTTGATGATGGAAGCTCAATGGACGTAAAAGAGTATGCAAGGTTTTCGCTTGGATTAGAGTTGCGTTCTATTTATTTAAAAATAAATACAACAAAGTTTGTTAAATCAGGACAAATTATTTCTGTAAAATCTGATAAGCTAAAGATACCAAAAGACACTATATTCTTTATAGAGCGTACATATGCTAAAACAGATCCGGCTGGGGATTATTACGAACTAAGTTGCGTGCTAAAAGATTGTTATAGTAAGAAACCTGTAAAAAACGTATTTATATGATAATTTTTGGTAAAGTAAAAGAGATTGCGAATAATTTTATTAAGGCTTTAATATATGGCAAGAGTGATGTTAGAACCGCACCTCAATCGTTACCATTTGGTATAGACTCAAAGCCAGTAAAAGACAAGATTGCTGTTTATTGTCAAATGGAAAACAGGTCAAAATCAGTTATGCTTGGTTTTTTGTCAAAATCTGACAAGACAAATCCCGGAGAAATGCGTATTTACGCAACAGACCAAAGTGGTAATGAGGTTTTTGCAATAATGATGGATAATGATGGTAATGTAACGTTTGATGGAGCAGGTGTTGGAACAGACAACTTGGTTGCCTATAGCAAATTAAACACAGGATTGTCAAATCAAGATACGTTAATAAATACAGAGCTCACAGGGATAGCGGCATCATTAACGGCTATAAATTCGTATCTTACTGGATTAGGAGTTGCAACTTCCCCATACGTCAAAGGCACGGTATCAACAAACATATCATCTTCTAAAATTGATAAAATAAAAACGAGCTAAAATATTGATAAACAAAATTATTTTAATACATTTATATATTATGGCAAACAGATATTTACTTCCGGAACAGATAGAACATGAGGACACAACCTATCCTCTTTTTGACGATACAGTTCAGAAAGGCGGTTATCGTGTTTGTGCAAGTCAAGAGGTTAGAAACAATATAACATTACGCAAAAGAGCTATTGGAACACTTGTAAATATTGGTGGTGTTGTTAGAGAATATAAAGGCACTGATATTACAAATGCTAATTGGATTAATCAAAGCAATTGGCAGTTGATAGGAACATTATCAAGACAATTAGTTGATTCTACTTCTCAGGTTGGTGCTATCTTAACATCAGGAGCATTTTTAAATGATTTGAACACAAACACTTTGTATCAAATTACAAGTGATACAGTACCAACAGACACAATTGATAGCTTAAAATCAGCAGGCAATATTGTTGTTGTAAATGGAAATTTGCCTGAAATCACAATAGGAACATCAACAATCCGATACAACACCGCCCAACAAGTCTTAGAAATAGTGTATCCTAACGGTCAAACCGAACAAATAGGAAGAGAAGGAACTACATTAGTCTATTCAGAAGATGCAATCTTAGATGGTGTGCCATTTTACGTAACTGGTGCAATTCAGTACGACACAGGAGACGGATTAATTAATATTGTAAAGGTTGCTCCGGCTTCAAACGTAAACGTAGCGAAGTCTCATGTAGCAGGTTGGACAACAATGGACATAGGAACTGCGAGTATAGGCGTAGGCACATGGAAAGGCGACCTACATAATCAAGACACATCCGGAACGGTAATAGGACGTACGGTTTATTTAGGTAGTAACGGTTGGACAGACGTACCCCCTTCAAGCCCCGATCTTATAGTTGAGATAGGACACATTATTAAGGTAGGTACAACAGACGGTATAATCCAAGTCCATCCACCTCATTTTTCTAATTCTTCACACACCGATTTAATCAATCAAAATGAAGACCCGAATTTTCAGCATTTACCGTCTGACCAAGTTGCAAAATTAGGTAATATTGCAAGTAATGCTGAGGTTAATGTTAACGCAGATTGGAGTTCAATTACAGGAGATTCAGAAATATTAAATAAACCAACAGATCTTACTAACCTAGCAACACATAATGTTACAGAATTAAGTGATATAACAAGTGCGGGTTCAGGATCTATTATTACAACCGTTGAAAGA
>JAQIDF010000228.1 GCA_027858145.1 Prolixibacteraceae bacterium
ATATCGGCAGGGTTCAAATTATTGATATCACCACCTGCTACACCGTCAATAACATACAAAGGAGAAGAATTTCCAATCGTACCCAAACCGCGGATATTTACTTTAAATCCTTCACCAGGCATACCAGAACTCTGGGTAATGTTAACACCGGGAGACTGGCTTTGAATTGCATCCAAAACTTCGCTGGTGCTTTGTTTTTGAAGGTCATCGCCACTTACATTTAAGTTGGCACCAGTTGTCAGTTTCTTTTTCTGAACACCGTAACCAACTACAACAACCTCGTCCAAGTCTTTGAGGCCGTCTTCAAGTACTACATCAATCTGGGTTTGTCCACCCACAGGTACTTCTTTAGTTTCTTTACCGACAAAGGAAAAAACCAGTACTGATTCAGCATCTGATACTCTAATAGAGTAATTACCGTTAACATCGGTTATTACACCATTAGATGTTCCTTTCTCTACAACAGTTGCACCGGTTACCGGTGCGCTGTCGTCGCCTGTTATGGTACCGCTAACATCTACCTGGGCAAATGATACGATACTAAGAAACAAACTGATAATTAAAAAATACACTCTTTTCTTCATAGTCATAGGTTCATAGAGTTAAGTTTAAAATTTTAATTGTTTAATTATTGTATAATAAAATTAAAGAACGTGCTGCACCGTTTATAAGTGCTTATTGTTGTTAGGTTAGATGTCATACTATAAAAAAGAAACAACATGAAATAAAAAATAATCATTACATACAAAATGTTGCAATGCCAGTTTACATTCTGATTATTTCACATTATTTAACACTTCAAACTTATATTTTATATTTTTATCTTCGAAAAATCATTGGGGGAATATTTTTCAAATCCGCTCAAAAACAAATAATTACCCACATTTTGATATAATTTTTTACCTCGTTCTTTGATAACCCATACGAAATGTTTTTATGTCTATAAATTTTTATACCCTAAAACATCAATATAAACACCTTCCCCTAACAAGCTTACTTTTAACTAATATTATTATTCTAATATTACATGAGTCTGTATTAGTTTTTAAAAGGCTTGTACTATTTTATCATTTTTTATACTTTTGCTTTGAATATATCTGGTTCCAAACAGGCACAACAATATATATTTTGCTGTTTTACTGTTTTTTAAATAGCACAATAGTTAAAAAATGGCCACAAAAACCATTGGGATTATTTTAAAGAATACGATATGAAGAATCCAATTCACAGAGAAATAACACCACTACAGGACAACGACTGCTTTCTTGTTTTTGATAGAAAAAGAAGTTCGTTTACTTACCCTATTCACTTTCACCCTGAATATGAGATTAACTTTATTACCGAAGCTAAAGGAGGCAGACGTGTTGTTGGTGATCACATTGGAGTTATTGATGAAAATGAACTGGTTATGGTTGGCCCCAATTTATACCACGGTTGGGAGAATTATAAAAATAAAAACAAGGAATTACATCAGGTAACGATACAGTTTCCACGCAGGCTCTTCGAGGGGCAAATGATCAACACTAATATATTAAAGCCAATTAACGAACTATTAAAAAATTCACAACGAGGCATTTTATTTTCAAAGAAAACAACAGAGGTATTAAAAACCCGCTTCCTTTCACTTGCCCAAAAAAAGGGGTTCGATTCATATATCGAATTCCAGTCAATTCTATATGAAATGGCAATATCTGAAAACCAACATTGCTTAACCAATATCTCATTTCAAAAAAACAACGACTTTTTCAACAGCGATAAAATTGAAAAGATTTACAACTATGTAAAGGAAAACTACAGCAAAAAAATTAAACTTGAAGATGCAGCCAACATGCTAAACATGTCAATAGTATCGTTTAGCCGGCTAATAAAACAGCGCACCAGTAAATCGTTTGTCGACTTTGTTAACGAAATACGTTTGGGATATGCAACCCGAATGCTCATCGAAACGAATAAAAGTATTTCGGAAATTTGCTACGAATGTGGCTTTAATAACATTTCTAATTTCAATCGTACATTCAGGAAAAAGCAAGACTGCACTCCTACTGAATTTCGTAACAACTTTATCGGGATTAAAAATGTGCTTTAGCAACAACATAATTTTAAACCAATGATTTCTCAATTAAAAAAATCAATTCTTTTCATCGTTCCCATTGTTATTTTATTGAACATAGAATCAAACGGAAACGCTATTCAAAAAATAACAGCAATTTCATCTGCCAATAATTTGCCCAGGGGCTCAATAAACAGCATCACCAATGACAGTATTGGTTTTGTATGGATTGGTACCTGGAAAGGACTTTATCGCTACGACGGGCACAAAGCCGTAAATTTTGCAACAATTAACCCTGACTTTAAAGCATTAAAAATTGAAACTCTTTTAGTTGACAGGCATAACTTATGGGTGGGCACCTTTGTATCAGGCCTTTTCAAAATTGATTTAACGACCTATAAAATTACAAGATATAATAAAAGTAATGATACTCCCGTACAAATCATAAATGACAACAATATCATATCGATTTGTGCGATGCCTGATCACCGAATTATAGTCGGTACAGAGCGTGCCGGATTTAACATCATAGCCCCTGAAGGAAATGTACTTAAATCATTCACGGTTGAATCATCTCCTTCAGTACTGATCAATAATCAGGTTTCATCAATTACTACTATCAACGACAGTCTGGTAGCGATTGGCAACTATGCATTTACTATAATGAATTTGAATACTTATCAGGCTAAGCAACTTGAATTACCAGTATTGCAACAGCATTATTCCAACATAACTAATATTAACAATAATAAATTTCTTTTCTCAACGCATGAAGGACTTTTTGTAATTGATATCAATACTTTATCTACTGAAAAAATTTTCAACAAAAGAGTTAAAGCCATTACAAAAAAGAACGCTCAGGAATTGTATCTAGGATCGGCTGAAGGCCTTAAAGTTTTAGATCTTAAAAATTATAACATCTCAACACCCGTCAGTAACAATAACACCAACCCTGATCTTAACATAAATGACCTTGTGTACATCAATGATAACACTTTACTAATTGGTGCCGAAAATGGCTTGTTTTCAGCAAATTACAGTAATGAAGTTTTCAA
This sequence comes from Prolixibacteraceae bacterium, assembly GCA_027858145.1. Classification (GTDB taxonomy): domain Bacteria; phylum Bacteroidota; class Bacteroidia; order Bacteroidales; family Prolixibacteraceae; genus Roseimarinus. The sequence goes on from JAQIDF010000228.1 coordinate 3,106, forward strand.
TTTCTTTGAGCAATCAAAACACACTGAACTTGAAATCGTTAGTGCCATTGATTTCAATAACAAAAAGATTCTGGCAGGTACCTGGGGAAACGGGATTGTAGAAATAACACCACAAACCGGGGTACTAAATAAAATATCATTCACCGAATACAATCCGGAATTCATTTTTAGCCTCAAAAAAACTGATAGTAAAATATGGTTTTCATCAAAAAATGATTTAGGAATTTATTCCTTCAATACTGATGATCCAGACGAATCATTGAAACATTATCCGCGGTTTAGGAATACCGACAATACAGAATCGATGTACACAGTCACCAGCAGTTTGATCACACCGGAAGGGCTTTTTGTTGTGGGAACCTGGGACGGACTTCTATTTTACTATGACAAAAAAAGTGATGAATTTAATATATTAACCGATAGGCAATCGCAATTACCAAAGTCGCGCAATTTATCTATCTTTTCACTGATGACTGACAGGCAGGGACATACATGGATCGGACTCAATGGCGGCGGTATCATTCAAACCCAATTAACTGACAAGCATATTACAAATCAAAAATTAATAACCGAAAAGAACGGGCTTGTCAGTAACTTTGTCACCTGCTTATTTCAAAGTCGTAACGGTGTTATCTGGATTGGAACCGAGGCCGGCCTTTCATACATAAAAAACGACACCGTACATTCAGTATTCCATAAAGACATTATAATTGACATACAATCGATAACAGAAGATAAACATGGGGATTTATGGATTGGAACACAAAACGGCCTCGTAAAAATAAATTCTTATTATCCGTCCGATGGATATCGTTTATTCAACACTAATGATGGCCTTTCAAATACATCATTTTATTTAAACAGCGTAACCCAAAACAATGATTCCCTTTACTTTGGAGGATTTAACGGTATTGACTATTTTAATCCCAGCGAAGTAAAATCCGAATCGTCTCCTACCAGACCTCAAATAACTAGTTTTAAATTACTTAATCAGGATATCTACCCTTACATGAACGAATATGATGACTTCCTGGATAAAAATATTTTTAATACGAATTTACTTACTTTAAAGCATCATCAAAACACTTTTTCATTTGAATTCTCGAACCTTCAATTCGGAATCGAAAACAATTCACAATATGCTTTTAAACTTGATGGTGTTGATGACAACTGGAATTACAGGGATTCAAAAAACCGGAAAGCTTATTATACAAAACTCGCTCCCGGCAACTATACTTTCTATGTAAAAAGCACTAATGCAGAAGGTAAATGGTCGGACTACACTAAACAATTAGATGTAATTATTTCACCTCCGTTTTGGGCTACAACATATGCTTATATAATATACTTTATTATTTCAATGCTTGTTGTTTTTCTGTTAATCAACCGTTGGTTTATGAAAATTCAGAAAAAACACCAAGAAAGATTAAAGGATTTGGAATACAACAAACAGAAAGAACTTGATGAACTAAAGCTCAGGTTTTTCACTAATATATCTCACGAATTCAGGACTCCTTTAACGCTTATTTTAGGTCCCCTGAAAAAAATACTTGAAAACTCAACCTCTAACCCTTTTCACAACGAACATTTAATGATTTACCGAAATACAAACCGTTTACTAAAATTAACAAACAGAATTATCGATTTCAGAAAAAATGAAAAAGATCAATTAAAACTAAAAGTAGAAAAAACCAATCTTTCAGATTTTTGTTACAATATATTTTTATTCTTTAATTACGAAGCTCAAAAAAGAGCCATCAAATACCAGTTTAAAACAACATTTGAAGAACAAATATTGATCGACCGTGAATTTATCGAAAGTGTATTATTTAATTTAATTTCCAATGCCTTCAAATATACACCCGACAATAGTGATATTGAAATACGTGTGTTTAGAGGGACTAAAAACAGAGCAATAATCGAGGTAGGCGATAAAGGAAAAGGCATAAATGAAGCTGACATCCCCCACATTTTCGACAGGTTTTATGCATCACGTAAACATAACAGTACCGGTATTGGCCTCAGTTTTTCAAAACGATTAATTGAGCTTCATAAAGGAGAACTTAACATTGAAAGTAAACCTGGTAAGGGATCTGTTTTTTCAATCATACTAAGTGAAACTGATATATACAACACCAATGAAAAAGCACAAAAAAGCAATAAAGAAGAGACAAATAACTGGCAGGGCATTGATCAGGAGTACATGCAGCAATCCGTCCAATCGGTTGACAAAATAAAGTCGAACTATTCAAAAGACGAACTTATTGCTTTGATAACCGACGATAATTTTGAGATAAGACAATATATATCATCTCTACTCGATGAAAATTTCACAATAATTGAAGCCGTTAACGGAAGAGAAGCATTAAAACTAGCCATAACAAATATTCCCGACATTGTAATTTCGGATGTTATGATGCCCGAAATGGATGGCTTTGAACTATGTAATGCTTTAAAAAATGACGAAAAAACGAGTCACATCCCCGTAATTTTAACCACCGTACTTTCTGAACACAAAAACCGCCTGAAAGGACTCAAGAAAGGTGCTGACTCGTACATACCCAAACCCATCGACCCCGAGCATTTATTGATCAGGGTTAATAAACTTATAGAAAACCGACTGAAAATAAAAAAGAAATTTCATTTGACAGAGTCAAGTGAAACCACCCGTAAAGATGAAGATGAAAACATTGATCCATTTATCGAAAAAGCCCGAAATGTTGTTCTTCACAATATTGACAATTCCGATTACAACATCAACGATTTTTGTGACGATATGAAATTGAGCCGAATGCAACTGTACCGAAAATTCAAAGCAACTACCGGCTTGTCGGCCAACAGTTTTATTCGTAAAGTTAGGATGCATTATGCTGCCGAAAAACTAAAAACAGGTAACTATTCAGTAAAAGAAATAACATACGATGTTGGTTTTGTTGACCTTAAATATTTCAGGAAATGTTTTCACGATGAATTTGGCATGAACCCGTCGGAATATGCAAAGCAAAACAATGTCTCCAATTAAAAATCAAGTGTTTTAACACATTATGTCTTTAATATTTTGCATCTTTGAAGCAATTCTTTTATCGATGGACAATTCAGTTTTACAATTCAAACATTGGTAAATAAAAATTAATACTACAATTATTATATGAGATTTGATGAATTTGATTTGCATGATGAGATACTTGATGCAATTGACTACATGGGGTTTAAAGATGCTACCCCGATACAGGAACAAGCCATACCACTAATATTAGAAAATAAGGATTTACTTGCTGTTGCACAAACAGGAACTGGCAAAACAGCCGCTTTTATTCTTCCTGTCCTCGATAAAATTGCCAACAAAAAAGGGGGCGATTCAATTAATACACTGGTCATTGTGCCTACAAGGGAACTTGCGCTCCAAATTGACCGTGAGATACAGGGTTTTTCATACTTTTTATCGGCCAATTCGGTTGCGATATATGGTGGAGGCGATGGCAGCGACTGGGTGCAACAAGAGAAAGCCCTTAAGCAAAAAACCGATATTATAGTTGCAACCCCAGGCAAACTTATCAGTCACTTAAATGTTGGCAACATTAAGTTTGATCAACTTGAACATTTGATTTTAGATGAGGCAGACCGCATGCTCGATATGGGATTTTCTGAAGATATTCAAAAAATTGTATCGTACTTGCCAAAAAATCGGCAAACATTGCTCTTTAGTGCGACAATGCCCCCGAAAATAAAAATGTTGTCGAAATCGATCCTCAATAATCCCGAAGAAATAATTATTCAACTATCGAAACCGGCTGAAAAAATATTGCAGGCTGCATACCTTACTTACGACAACCAAAAGATACCGTTAATTAATTACCTCATAGGCCAAAAAGAAAACTATAAGAGTATTTTGATTTTCACGTCGACTAAGGCCAAGGTAAATGACATCGTACGTGGATTGAAAAATAAATCGTATAAAACCGATGGAATATCTTCAGACCTTGAGCAAAGTGAACGGGAAAGAGTACTACAAAGCTTTAAATCAAAAAACACCCGCGTACTGGTCGCTACCGACGTTATCAGCAGGGGAATCGATATAAAAGATATCGAACTGATTATCAACTACGACGTACCCCGTGATGCTGAAGATTACGTGCACCGTATCGGGCGTACAGCCAGGGCTGAATCGGAAGGGGTTGCCATAACTTTAATCAATGAATCAGACATGTTCCGTTTCAAAAAAATAGAGCAACTCATCGATAAAGAAATACTTAAAATGGATGTCCCCCCTGAAGTCGGTAAGAGTCCGAAATGGAATCCAAAACCTGAAAAAAAATATGGGTTCAGAAAACCCAAAGGACAGAACAAAGGAAAAAGAAGATAAGAACTTCGTCTTATTTTACATTTTCTACTTTTTAAATATCACACCTGCCAAAAAAGCAGGTGTAATTATTTCATAGCATGTAGCACCAGGCCCTTTCCAATATAAATATCACACAAATTAGTGAGAAACACCCCCACTACAACAATATAACCTTTTATAGTTTTGCTCACGCTAAATACTAATTCTATAAATTATGACTAAAAAGGTTCTATTACTTTTATCTGCTCTCATGCTGGGTTTGTTATCATGCAATCGCGCTGAAAACCCATACCAATCAGCCGATCAGGACATTACTCCCGCAGCTGAAGCACTTTACAACAAACTCATTTCATTAAAAGAAAAAGGTATCATGATTGGCCATCAGGATGCTTTGGTTTATGGACATTCGTGGCGGAACGGAGGCGAGCCGGATATAAAAGCCGTAACCGGTTATTACCCGGCTGTATTTGGCTGGGAACTTGGAGATATTGAACTAGGGAAATCATATACGCTCGACTCAGTCACCACTGATGAAATTATAAACGGTATTAAATGGGTACACAAAAACGGTGGCATAAATACCATAAGCTGGCATGCCAACAACCCGCTCACAGCCGGAAATTCGTGGGACACTTCAAGCAAAGAAGTTGTGAGCAGTATACTCCCTGGTGGAGTTAAACATAAAGAATACAAAAGAATGCTCGACAACATGGCAAACTTTTTTCATCAGCTAACCGATGATAACGGTGAATTGATACCGGTTATTTTCAGACCATTTCACGAGCATACCGGAAGCTGGTTCTGGTGGGGTTATGACTTGTGCAACACTTCAGATTATAAAAAGTTATGGAGGTTTACTGTTTCATATCTAAAAGGAAGGGATTTGCACAATATTCTTTATACCTATTCAAGTGCCAGTAAAATCAGCTCACGCGAAGAATACCTTGAACGATATCCCGGCGATGATATTATTGATATTATTGGGTTTGATGAATACCAGGGAGGCATTGAAGGCAAAGAGGGCTATATAAACTCGGTAAAAAACGGCATGGATATTATCGTACCAATTGCAGAGGAACGCAAAAAAATTGTCATCCTTGCAGAAACAGGAATGGGAGGATTGCCCGATGCAAAATGGTGGACTAAAACTTTATGGCAGGCTGTTAAAGACTACCCTATATCGTATGTTCTTTTTTGGCGAAACGCACATGACCAACCCGAACACTTCTTTGCTCCCTACCCTGGTCAAAAAAGTGCTGACGACTTCAAAACACTAAGTAAAAATGAACATTCTTTATTTTTAAACGATATTCAATAAAACCATAACTATGAACTATTATAAAATTCATTTATTAACACTTGCACTTATCCTCATAGTTCCTTTTCACAGCAATGGTCAATTATTTGAAGCAGAAGATGCTACACTCTCAAATGGCGCGACTGTTGCCAACAGTAGTGCAGCATCAGGTGGAAAATACGTGAAACTGGGAGAAGGAAACCTGGAAATGAACATTACACTTGAAGAGGCCGCCACTTACAACATTTCAATTCAAGTTGCTGCTCCATATGGTGAGAAAACCAATTTATTTGAAATAGATGGGAACAGCATTGAATTTAAACTGGAAGACAATTCGAGCTACATTAAAAAAGAAGCGGTAAGCAACTTAAAACTTGAAGCCGGCGAACACACCATAAAAGTTATAAAATCGTGGGGATGGATACACATTGATTATTTTGAATTTGAAGCTATTGATGCTACTCAGCGTTTCAATGTGGCCGATAGCCTGGTCACTCCCAACGCCACACCACAAGCACAAAAAATGTATCAATTTTTACTTGACAATTATGGAAAAAAGATCATTTCAGGCGTAATGACACTGAACAGCATGGACGAAGTAAATTGGCTGCAATCAAAAACAGGCAAAAAGCCGGCACTTGTTGGACTCGATCTCATGCACCTCGGCCGCGGTTACAATTGGTACAATGAAAACGAACCCATTAACGATGCCCGTAATTACTATAACCAGAACGGCATACCTGCGATTGCATGGCACTGGCGCGACCCATCAAGAGAAACAGAATCGTTTTATACCGATGAAACCGATTTTGATATAACCAAAATAAACGACCCTGAATCGAATGAATACAAAGCAATGATTGAAGACATCGACTACATTGCCGGATTTCTAAAACAATTACAGGAGGACAGTGTAGCAGTATTATGGAGGCCATTACACGAAGCTGCCGGCGGTTGGTTCTGGTGGGGTGCAAATGGCCCTGAGGCTTGCAAAAAATTATATCACACCATGTTTGAACGACTGGTCCACCACCACGACATAAGAAACCTAATATGGATTTGGACTCGACAGCCCGATGACGAAGAATGGTATCCCGGTCATGAATACGTTGATATTATCGGACGAGATATTTATGCAGATGGGGATCATTCATCTCAAGTCATTGAATTTAACTCAATCAACAACCTCTACAATGGCGAAAAACTTATAACCCTTAGCGAATGTGGATCATTTCCGGATCCCGATAATCTTGTTAAAGACGGTGCTGCATGGTCGTTTTTCATGCCCTGGTATGGCGATTTTGTAAGCGACAGCTATTATAATTCAGTTGAATTGTGGCAAAAAACCATGGATCACGAATATGTTATTACGCTTGACGAAATGCCCGACCTTAGAAGTTATGGCGACACATCAACTAACAACACATCAACAGGTGTTGTTGAACTGTCCGACATAAAAGTTTATCCAACAATTGTATCGGGGCAACTTTATTTCAATAGCGAAAAGAGTATTGGCAAAATCAGTGTTTTCAATTCATCAGGCAGGTTAGTTGAAATACATACGACTCATACTAACCATTTACAAATCAACATGACCGATTACCCACAAGGTATTTATTTTATTAAATCTGAAAACAACCGTGTTTATAGAATTATAAAACAATAAACATCTAAAATTAAAGCGGCAGTTTACAGGTTTCAAAACTGTTCACTGCCGCTTTTTTGTGGATGTATAAGTATTTTGGGCTATTAATTTATTACTTGATAATTAGTTTTTGATAATCCATAAATTGATTATTCTTTTCAATATAAAGGTAAAACATACCGGACGATAAGCTTCTGATATCAATTTCTTCGTTATTTCCTGTAAGCTCACCTCTCTTTACTGCTATTCCAGACGTATTTAAAAGCTGCCATGAGGCATTTTGCCACCCGGGTGTTTCAATAAAAAAATAGTTGTTTGCCGGGTTTGGATATACTTTTACATTCTCAAATTTGTTAAATGTCGATACACCAACACCACTTTGTGCCTCGTTGAACCAAATATCAGAAATAGAAAAATCACTGGCTCCAGAATCGCCCCCCCGCTCGTTAATCCATACACGTAACGATGTTACACGCGACAACATAAAACTTCCGGCATTTCCTTTGTTTCCAAAAGTATAGCTAAACTCCGAATCAGTGGCTACTGATGAGAAATCATCTATAAGAAACACATCATTTGGGTTGTAGTTTCCTTTTTCATCAACCAAAGCAACTTTTAACTGCCCGGGGAAATCACCATCCAGTTTGAAATCAATCACCATTTCTGAATTAAAATGTAAATCAACAGGTTGTTCAAAAATATATTCAACAAAATTACTATCAGGCATTTCTACCGAAACAGTCTTGATATTCACTTCACCATCGCTGGCGGCAAGGGTTGCCATTTGCTGAAAAGGGGCAGGAACATTCCAGCCGGTACTTAATGACAAAATCCATGGCGACTCACCGGGCATAATACTCTCAGCAAAAAAACCTTCGGGCGCCAGCTCAATATCGCCCAAAATAAAGGTTCCGCTACCCGGATTTCCGAAATATCCGTAATTCACATAAACCCTGATTTCGACAATGCGATCCATTTTCCAAATTGAAGTGCTCCCCGCAAAATCGTAGCCATACCAGTGCAAATGACTGTAAGCCTCAACGTCATTTATTTTAAATAAATCGGAAGTATTCACTTTTCCGTTCTCATCAATAAAATCTACTCTCAGAACATCAGGAGCCCTGTCGGTATATGTCTTAACCGGTAGAACAACCGATGTTACTTCGCTGAAATCACCAACAAAAGACAAAGGATAAGAAATATATGGATTCTCCAACGGCTCGTCAATCGAAAAATCAACTTTGGTATGTTGTCCGTCAACAGATAGCGAAAAGGAATTGCCGGATTCCTGTTCAGGAACCACCCAGTTAGGGTTTCCATGCTGATTTAGCGAAGGTAAAACAAAAGGAAATGACTGTGGTTTAACCTGCATGTTGACCATCAATGGAGTTCCTTCCTTTTCTTCACATTCAGAAATCATTGTGCACTCTACAGTCCCGTTAGTACTCCCCCATTTCACCTTTATGCGGTGCGAATTAGGTTCTGTTAGAATTTCAGCATCCGAAGGCAAGTTCCAACTGTAATCAACTCCCTCGATTTGTGGCACCCAAAAATCGGCTTCTACATTCATATTTAGATTTTCTGGCCCCGACACCTCGAAATCGGGTAACGATGACTGGAAAACCCTAACGTAATCGACTTCCATTACCGCTTCGGTAAGGTTTTCATCAATACCCTGTGCTCCGCCCCAATCGCCACCTATGGCAATATTCATTATTATAAAGAAAGGTTTATCAAAGGGCCATTCTTTATAGGTAAGATTAAGGTTCCTGAAGGAGTAATATTCTTCATCATCAACATACCATGTTATTTTATCCGGTGTCCATTCTATTGAGTAAACATGAAATTCGGTGTGCGCATCGCCTACATAAACACTTCCTCCTCGCTGTGTTCCGATTTTGTGGTTGTAGGCTTCAGTATGAATGGTTCCGTGCACAGTTCCAAGGTCATACCCCACATGCTCCATAATGTCGATTTCGCCGCTGTTGGGCCAACCACCATACGTTGAATTTTGGGGCATCATCCATATCGCCGGCCATGTACCTTTGCCTGTGGGCAGTTTTGCCTTTATTTCAAAACGGCCATACTTCCATGTAGCTTTTCCGGCCGTCACCATCCGCGCTGATGTCCAAACACCCGTGGATGATTTTTTGGCATGAATTTTCAGTGTTCCGTTGCTTACATATGAATTTTCACGACTGCTGGTATAGTTTTGCAATTCGTTGTTTCCCCAACCACCGGCGCCGGTTTCGAAATTCCAGTTCGATGCCGCAGGTGAACCATCATAATCAAATTCATCGGTAAAAACACGATACGTACATTCTTGTGCATTTAATGTAGAAAAAAAGCCACCGGCAACAAGAAATAACATCAGTACTCGTATTGAAATCTTTTTTATCATCATGGGTAATCACTATAGTTAATACGATTAATTAATGAACCATTACTTTTTGGGTCAGAATATGTGAGTTACAACGGGCAATCATCACGTAGGCACCACTGTTTACTTCGGAAAAATTAATATTCATCACCGGCTCCCATTTCTTTGTTTTACGAAAAGCCAATTGCCCCGCTGAATTATACAACAAATATTCAACGTGCCGGTTTGTTTCGCCTGGTATTTCGAGCCTCCCTTTTCTACCTCCCGGGAAAATATAAATACTTCCGCTTTCAATATCTGCACGTTTTACAGCAGAAGTACTTTCATCCAATTCAAACCAGTTCAGGTTGAATTCAGACTCCAGTACCCACAAACGTATTTTTTGAGTGCCGGCATCAAGATTTACATAGGTAGTTTGGATTGTCCAGCTTTGCCAGCCGCCTGTGTTTTGAAAATGAATGGTATCTAATGAAACAAAACCATCGTCAGTTTCAACCTGAAATACCACCTTTGCATCATAACGCTCGGTGGCAACGCGGTAGTTAATTTTATAAACCGACGATTTGTCCACATTAACATTGTAAATCAGATAGTCGCCCGGATTGGCATATCCTGTATTTTTTCCTCCACCTGTATCCTGAGTGTTTTCAAGCTCAAGACCATTATTTACAAAAAAGTTTTCTGCCTGAATACGGCCCGGAATCTGTAAACTAACAGGAAGTAAATTTTCAACAACAACGCTTTCAAACGTTTCGAGAAGTGTTTCTCCACTTTTTATTGTATTGCCCGAATAAGAAATAAAAGTTGGAATACCGTGACTAATTTTATCGGTTAAAAAAACATTTAATATCCGTTGATTACCAGTATCAACCTCAACACTTTCAATTGTCACATTTTCATTATTAGAAACAACTTGAAATTCGTTTTTTATTATCGTTTGAGCGTCAACATTTTTATTCAGATAAACACGGATAGAATTGCCCGGATACGACACATCGGCTCCCAGGTAAGAAAAAGAGACATCATTTGCAGGTGCCGGATTAATCAAAGCAAAATAATTGAGGTTTACGCCACCGGCTTCAACCATCATTTTAATTTTGTGCCTTCCACCCGGAAAAATCACATTTTCAACCATGTAGGTATCCCAGTTTTGCCATCCACCTGTAGAAGGTAAGTTTATCGTTTTTGTTAAATCACCTCCGTCAATCTTGAATTTCAGCTTTGAATTACCCGAATTTGAGGCATACCTGATTTTTAAACCATAAGCTGCAACACTATCAGCATGAAGTGTATACTGAAGCCATTCGCCATCTTCAGTCCATCCAACATTGTAGCCATTTCCAAGTCCATCAGAATCGCTGCATTCTTCAATATCAACCCCGTCGTTCCTATAAGACCAACCCTGATTCCAGTTAGTGTATTCCCCATTTTGGTCGAGATGATAATTTGCTGTATCATTATCGAAATAGGCATAATTATTTCGCCCCAAATCGTAGTTTGCAAAAGGAACAACTTCACCTGTATTATATACTTGCCACGGTTTGGTTTCTGTTGTATGGGGCTGACGTATTTTTGCATCTACGACATCACGTTGTAAGATACAATTTTCAATTTTATGATTTTCGGCAAATTGAAGAACAGCCTCAAAAGCTTCATCTTCGCTCAGTGCTGGCCCCTCGCCTTTCCAGTATTCAATTAAGCGGGTATAATCCTCGTTCACGTCAACACGAAGCGGATTATTAATGCCGGGCTTTTTAACCGGCCACCACGACCAGCCTATATTGTTCTGTTCGCACAATGAAATCAGGTTGGTAAACCATGTATTTGAATTTTCGCCGGTTTCGCCCAGCCAAATGGGGATGTTGTAAGTGTCGCGCAAATCCAGCACCCATCCTATTGATCCGGGCGTATTGTAATTCCAGTATTTGTGAAAACTGTAAACCATATTATCGTCCCAAGGAGGTGTTAATCCCGAAAAATCGTTGGCAAACCAGTTTCCCTCTATATAAATGATATGGTTTGTATCAACTTCGCGAATGGCTTCAGTTATCCTGTTGTACAACCTGCGAAGCGGGGCGTTATTAGCTTCCGAAAACTCCCAGTTGGTTTCGTTTATCAGGTC
>JAQIDF010000296.1 GCA_027858145.1 Prolixibacteraceae bacterium
AAAGTATTGCCAGTAGTGGACGTAATAATTTCATACGTTTAAAATTTATAATTAGTAGTTCCACATTGTAATTCTAAATTTGAGAACGTATGGAACCGCTTCGCTCTCGCATGCCCCGAATTCTATCGGGGTTAATCATTGCCTTTGACGAACTTTTAATTAAAAAAGTTCATTTTCGTTTCATAATATTTTATTCTTCTATATCTTCAAGCATAAACATGAACGCGTATTCAATGGCTGCTTCCCGGTAGCGTTCAAAACGTCCTGATGCACCGCCATGACCGGCATCCATATTGCAATGGAAAAGCAACAGGTTGTCATCGGTTTTTATATCGCGTAATCTCGCAACCCATTTGGCGGGTTCCCAGTATTGAACTTGTGAGTCGAAAAGCCCGGTGGTTACCAGCATATGCGGATATTTTTGCGCTTTAACATTATCGTAAGGTGAATACGAAAGCATATACTCATACGAATCTTTGTTTTTAGGATTGCCCCATTCATCAAATTCATTAGTAGTGAGCGGAATGGTTTCGTCGAGCATGGTTGAAACCACATCAACAAACGGAACGGCTGCCAGTATACCATTAAAAAGCGCTGGTGCCATATTGGCAACTGCCCCCATTAACAGTCCGCCGGCACTGCCCCCCATGCCATAAAGGTGGTTAGACGATGTGTATTTCTTGTTAACGAGGGCTTGCGCGCAGTCAATATAATCGTTAAACGTGTTAATCTTGTTAAACATTTTTCCTTCGTCGTACCATTGGCGTCCCATGGCCTGACCGCCGCGAATGTGTGCTATGGCATATACAAAGCCACGGTCGAGTAGTGAAAGACGGGTAGAACTGAAAGACGGGTCGATGGTATTTCCGTATGAACCATAAGCATGCAGCAACATGGGAGAAGTGCCGTTAAGCTTTGTGCCTTTTTGGTACACAAGCGAAACCGGAATACGAACGTCATCGCGACTGTCGATATAGAGCCGTTCAGTGATATATTCTTCTGGATTGTGTCCGCCAACTACTTCTTGTTGTTTCTTTAGTTCTTTGGTGTGTTTGTCCATGTTGTAATCGTAAACCGACGACGGAGTGGTTAACGATGAGTATGTAAAACGGAGTTTGTTGGTGTCGAATTCAGGATTGGTTGAGATATAGGCAACATAAGCCTCCTCACTGAAGTTGAGATAATGTTCTTCGTTGTTGTTCTGATTAATGATGCGAAGATTAGTGAGGGCATCTTTTCGTTCATTCACAACCAGGTACTTGCGAAATATTTCAAAATCATCAATTAAAACATTCTCACGTTGCGGTATTACTTCTTTCCAGTTTTCTTTGGAAGTGGCGTTTTCGGGAGTTTCCATTATCCTGAAATTCTGCGCATTCCAGTTGGTGAGAATGTAAAATTTATCTTCGAAATGAAGAATGTTATACTCATGCACCTTTTCACGCGGGGTGAAATTAACGGCTGCACTTAACGGCTTATCAGCATCGATTAAATGGTAGTCAGACGAAAGAGTGCTGCTGTTCCAGATTGTAATGTATTTACCTGATTTTGAGCGGTAAACCCCAATGTAGTACGCAGGGTCTTTTTCTTCGTAAACCATTACATCGTTCTTGTTGCCCAGCTTGTGTCGCCATATTTTATTTGATAAAAGCGATACTTCATCTTTCGATGTGTAGAAAAAGTGTTCATTATCGTTAGCCCAGGCACCGCTACCGGTGGTGTTATCAATCATTACAGGAAGTATCTCGCCGGTTTCGATGTTTTTAAACCGTATGGTGTAAATACGCCGACTAACAGTATCTTCTCCAAAAGCCAGTAATTTATTGTCTGGGCTTACACTGATGCCGCCCGCTTGATAGTAGCTGTGGTTCTGAGCCCGTTTGTTGGCATCGAGAAGTACCTGTTCTACGTTGTCGAGATGCTCTTTTTTTCTGCAATAAATGGGATATTCTTTACCCTCCTCGTATCGACTGTAGTACCAGTATCCGTTTTTGAAATAAGGTACCGACTCGTCGGTTTGTTTAATACGGCCTGTAATTTCGTTAAAGAGATTTTCCTGAAGTTCTTCTGTCGATTTCATAACCGTTTCGGTGTACTTGTTTTCTGCATTCAAATAATCGAATACCTTTTGTGTCTGTTCGTCGGGATTTTCAGCTGTCTTTTGTTCATCGCTTAGCCGCATCCAAAAATACGGGTCGATGCGGGTATGTCCATGAATAGTTAATGCCGAATCAATTTTTTCGGCTTCGGGTGGAACCGGAAACTGCGATGTTTTGATATCAGGTTGTTTCATATTGTTATTACATGCGGTTGTTACAAGAATAGCCATCAAAATTAATAAGTTGTTTGTTGTTTTCATGTAACAGGATTTTTTCTTTCTTGTTTAATTTTTGCAATATGTCATTTAGCATTGAGTCCATTCGGGAAAAAGCAAACCACTTTTTTCCCAGGTCTTTGAGTGATGCGCCGAAATGGTAAAGCTGTTTTACTGCGCAGAACAGCTGAAAGCATCGATACACCTTGTTCGGAAAATGCATATGGTAAGCTGGTTGCATGCTTGAGGCTTTCAAACCGGTCGCAATTTGCGACTAGTTCATTTTTTTAAGTTTCATTAAGCTGAAAGCGAAATTTATGAGGAAATCGTTCTATGTTTCGTTTTACTTGCTCGTTGAGTTTTTTTACTTCAACATTATACATTTCTGCAAGGTCTCGGTCTATCATAACATAGCTGCCTCTAATCAGGAATATTCGATTTTCAATTTCTTTTTGTTTCAGTTTATCGTTATCCATATTGCACAATAAAATTACACATACTGTTCTTTCAACATTTCGGCTACGCCCTGGTCGATGTTGTCTTTTCGTCGCAGTTCGTCAAACAGTGCCAGTAAGTCGTTTACTTTCAGTCTCTTTTTTTCTTCGCCTTTAAAATCATAAGCTACCTGGCCTTTGTGCATCATAATGATACGGTCGCCCAGGTTTACAGCTTGTTGCATCGAATGCGTAACCATAAGCGTTGTAAGCCGGTCGCGGGTTATGATCTTTTCGGTAAGTTCAATCACCTTCGATGCAGTTTTGGGGTCGAGTGCGGCGGTATGTTCATCGAGTAATAGTAGTTTGGGTTTCAGTGCTGTAGCCATGAGCAGGGTTAAGGCCTGGCGCTGACCACCCGAAAGTTTGCCAATTGGATTTTCGAGCCGGTCTTCAAGTCCCATATTCAGTGGGCGTACTATTGTTTTAAACTCGTCGAGCTTGTTTTTTGGTAATCCCCATCCCAGCCCGCGTTTTTGTCCGCGTTTAAAAGCCAGTGCCAGATTCTCCTGAATCGACATATTGGGCGCTGTGCCGCTAAACGGATTTTGAAATACACGCCCGATAAGCTGTGCCCGTTTGTGTTCGCTCCACTTTGTAATGTTCGTATTATCGAGCAATACGTCGCCTTCGTCAATCATAAAAGTGCCGGCTACTGCATTCAGCATGGTTGATTTGCCTGAGCCGTTGGTGCCTAGCACACAAACAAAGCTGCCTTCGTCAATTTCCAGATTAACGCTGCGAAGTGCTTTTACTTCATTAACGGTTTCGGGATTAAAGGTCTTTTTTATGTTGTTGATTTTAAGCATGATTTCTTCGGGTTAGGTTAAATTTTCTTTTGTTTTTCATCAATCCGGGAAGGATAAGAGCGATAAATACAAAAAGTGCGGTGATGATTTTCAGGTCGTTCGGGTTAAGTCCCCAACGTAGCGCAATAGCCACAAGCAAGCGGAACAAAACCGACCCGATTACGGCTCCAAAAATAACCATTCCCAGGCTGTTGTCATTGATGATGGCTTCGCCGATAATAACGCTGGCCAATCCCCAAACCATCATGCCAATTCCCATTTGTACGTCGGCAAATCCCTGGTACTGTGCCAGCAAAGCTCCCGATAAAGCCACAAAGCCGTTGGCAATTGCTACGCCGGCTATAATCATGGTTTTGGTGTTCACGCCCAGTGCCCGTATCATTTGGTCATTATCGCCTGTGGCTCGCATGGCCGTTCCGATGTTGGTGCGGAAGAACCACCAAAGGATCATGCAAAAAATGCATATAGAGATAGAGCAAAACAACAGTAACCATAAATCTTTCACAGCCACATCCCATCCAAGCACCATGGTACGGGCATTTTCACCCGAAATATTTACCGAGAATTGTTCTATCCAGGTAAAAACAGTGGTTTCGCTGAGCAGCGGCATGTTGCTTTTTCCCATTACATGCAGGTTTACCGAATAAAGAGCCGTCATAACCAATATACCTGCAAGCAAGGGGTTGATTTTAAAGCGTGTGTGAATGAGCCCGGTAACAGCCCCGGCTGCCATACCTGCAATAAAAGCAACGAGGCTGGCCAGTAATGGGTTTACCCCTGCAACAATAAGCGATGCGCCTGTAGCAGCTCCAAAGGTAAACGAACCTTCAGCGGTAATGTCGGGAAAATCGAAGATCCTGAAACTGATAAAGATACCCAGTGCCAGAAGGGCCAGTATTAATCCTATGGTGAATGAACCTATAAGTAATGACATATTATTTTATTTTGCGGTTTGTTGTTTAATTGATTCAATGGGTGTTATCCAGCAAAAGCCTTGCACAAAACGGCTTTCGCCTATTCCCGATATTTCGCGGTTATCATTTGTGAGGTGCAAAAGGTCGGTAAGCTCTGAGTTATCGAACAGGTAGTCGATAATTTCATACAAATCAACATTGGTTTTTTTAAGCGGAATATATGGAAAAACCATAGTGTGAATATGTCCGTTATGTTGCTCACTATCGTTAAGTGGTCTTAAAAAACGACTTGCTTCCTTTTCGTCGGGAGATGTAATAACTCCCGCTGAAAGAGTGAGCATCTTATTATGCGACGGTTCTGTTGTGAAATTTACTGTGTTTTTCACATCAGGAAACGAAAAGATGTTTTGATTATGAACGGGTGAAACATTGAGCGAGGTACCCACGAGTCCACCGCTCTCTGCAACCATCACAAGGGCAAAGTTGTGTTTGCCGGTAATTTCTGAAATGTGATTTATGAGTTGACTTAATTCGATAGAGTGATTGCCCGGTTGCGGCTCAAAGCGAATGAGCCAACTGTAGTTTTCGGTGAAGCTTAATCCGTAAAGTTCGATAACCGATGCAACGAGCTTTCCGCTGCTTTGCATAAAATCGGGTTTTTGAGAGCCGTCGGCAGGAAGGTAAGCCGCATTTTTACCTGCAATAATGTATTCGCCAAAACGTTGGCTGCATTCGTCGTACGATTCCCCGATCGCACCAAGCCCCAGTGAAAAAAGTTTTTCATCGGAATGAATTGTACGAGCCTTTTCTTTTGTAAATCCATTGTTTGTAATTTGTTCAGGATTACCGTGTAGATTAATAACGGTTGCTCTGTTGTTACGCGAATCGATAATTTTAAGCTTGTAATTATCGAATTTGTGCTCGTATTCTTCTTCCTTCTCCGGTTGTTTTGCCGATTGAGTTTCGGGTTTTTTGCTGAGCATTGTTTCCATGCCCACCATATCGAGTACCTGTCGCACATTTTCGCTCATTTCGGCAATGTAGAATACCCCGTTTACCGATGCCAGATTTTTATACTGATTCACCAGCGTGCGAATCCCGGCTGAGCTTAAATACTCAATTCCTGTGAGATTGAGCGCTATGCCGTAATGCCCTTCGCGTACCAAATTGTTGATATAATCGTTGAGATGGCCGGCTGAGTTGGCATCGAGCCGCCCGGTGCAGGCCAGGGTGGTTTCAATGGCAGTATTGGTTTGTTCAATTTTCAGGTTCATATTAAGTAGTTGTTTTATGGAATGATTTTATCGGCTGTTTTTAGTAAATTTTCAGGAGTTTTTAATCCGTATGCTTTTGCTGCTGCAGGATTTATTACCTTTTCGATGGTTTTTATACGACTGAATGGTATATTTTCGGGAGATTCTCCATTAAGGACACGTATTCCAATATCGGCAATTTCATGCCCTTGTTGCATATAGTCGCCGGCAATGGCAGCTATTGCTCCCATTTCAACCTGGCTTGTAATGAAGCAAAACAGGGGTGTTTGTTCTTTCCGGGTAATTTTCACCATGCTTGCAAAACCGGGAATAGTACAATTATCGGGAAGCTGACATATTGCATCGATGTTTTTTGAGCAAAGCAACTGGGTGGCATCGGCAACTTCCGAAGCAGTATTCACCGGAATGCTTTCTATTTTGATGTTACGTGCCTTACAACTTTTTTCAAGTTCTTTTAAACCGCTTACCGATGCCATTTCGCCCGGGCAGAATAA
>JAQIDF010000314.1 GCA_027858145.1 Prolixibacteraceae bacterium
CTGGCCGCTGGTGCGTTTTGGCTTTTAAATGATCCTGTTAATGATTTTCAACCCAGCATACCCGGTATGGATAACCGTGTAAAAAGTACCTTGGCAGCTGAAATTATCAATATAGGTGAACACTTTAAATTTTTCAAAAGTGAAGACGAAAAAAGAGGTGAATCATGGCCCCGGTTCAGGGGAAGTGATTTTGATAATATCTGTAAAACGGATATTGACTTGATTGATGATTTCACTGGCGGGCGAGGTGAGATAAAATGGAGTGCAAAACTTGGTGAAGGTCATGCAGGTGCCGCAATTTATAACGGCTTGATTTATCTGCTCGATTACGATGAGGAGAAATGTGCAGATATGTTACATTGCTGGGATTTGGAATCCGGCGAAGAGGTCTGGCGTCGTTGGTATGAAGTGCCTGTAAAACGTAACCATGGAATGAGCCGGACTGTCCCTGCTGTTACCGATGATTATATTTTAACCATGGGACCCCGGTGCCATGTTATGTGCCTTGATCGCGAATCGGGTGATTTTTTATGGGGAATCGATTTGGAGCGGGAGTACCAAACAAAAACGCCGCTTTGGTACACCGGACAATGCCCGTTAATTGATGACGGACTGGCAATTCTGGCCCCGGGAGGAACATCGTTAATGATTGCTGTTGATTGTGAAACAGGAGAAGTTGAATGGTCAACTCCTAACCCGGAAGGCTGGGACATGTCACACAGTTCTGTTTTACCCTATACTTTCAATGGCGAGAAAATGTATGTTTATGCTGCTGTTGGCGGTATTATCGCCGTTGCAGCCGAAGGGCGTAATGCCGGAGAAGTGCTTTGGAAAACAAGTGAGTGGGATACCAATGTAATTGCACCATCGCCGGTTTGTATGCCCGATGGTAAAATATTTATGACAGCAGGATATGGTGCCGGATCAATGATGTTCCAGCTTTCTGGAAATGAAAATAATTACACAATTGATAAGCTATACGGATACAAGCCCAAAGATGGATTGGCCTGTGAACAGCAAACCCCAATTTATTGGAAAGGGCATCTGTTTGGTATTGTTCCGAAAGACGGTGGGCAATACCGTAACCAGTTTGTTTGTGTAACCCCTGGGGATACCAGGGAAATTTTGTGGTCGAGTGGCAAAGAACTTCGGTTTGGACTGGGCCCATATATTTGGGCCGATGATAAATTTTATCTCTTGAATGATGATGGAACATTGTTCATAATTGAAGCAAGTGTTGATGGATTTAATTTACTTGCAAGTAAAACAATTATTCAGGATGGGCACGACGCCTGGGCCCCCTTGGCAATTGCCGATGGTTATATGGTGCTGCGCGATGCCGAAACATTGGTTTGTATTGATGTTGCTGAATTATAAATTTTAAATTATGAAAATATTTATCCGCGTATTGCTTCCTGTATTGGCATTGGCCGTTGTAGCTGTTATTGCTTATGATTACCTCGGTAAAAAACCCAGCAAAGGCGAAAAAAACCCATATGAATACAATGTCGATGAATATCGTGAAGTGCCTGCTGAGTTAATATCGCATGAAGAGATCAGGCAGATTAAAGTCGATTTATGTGATAAAGGTGCATTGGCATTTCATGGGCGTAATTTGTTTCTTGCAGCTTGCAACGAACTAAAAATTATTGAAGATGGGCGTAAAGTCGTGAACCGCTTCAGCGTTGATCCTTTACCTGCAAGTATTGCTGTGTCGGATGATTTTATAGTAGTAGGGTACAACGATTACATAAAACTGTATGATCATTCAGGTAATGCCATTGCAACTTCTGAGGTCATTTCTGATAGTTCGTTTTATACTTCTGTGGCAATAAAAAATGCAAAAATTTATGTCGCAGATGCCGGTAAAAGGGTGGTGCGCATCTTCAACAAGGATGCAAAAGAGGTTTCTTTTTTCGAAGGGGTTTCTGAAATCAATAACTTGATAGGTTTTATTATACCCAGCCCTTATTTTGAAGTGGCAGTCGGCAGTAATGGCGAACTTTGGACAACGAACCCGGGTATGCACGCTTTGCAGAATTATAACGATAAGGGAGATTTATTGAGATCATGGGATAAAGTTTCGATTCGTATCGACGGCTTTAGCGGGTGTTGTAATCCTGCTCAGATTGCTGTTTTGCCCAATGGAAGTTTTGTTACTTCTGAAAAAGGAATGCCCCGCATTAAAATACATGCTGCAAATGGCGATTTTATATCAGTTGTTGCACCTCCTGCTGCCTTCGATGGTGAGCATGCTCCTGAAGTTGCCGCGTGGGGGCAGGATACAATTGTTGCGTTGGATTATGACAAAAAACTTTTGCGGATTTTTGCAAAAAAATGAGTTTAAATGGATAGGAAAGAGTTTATAAATAAATTTTTCAGGATAGGTATTTTAGGTGGTATCCTGATATTGTTAGGATATATGGTAACCCGGCGTAAAGTTACAGTGGATAAGTGTAACGATAATTTCGCCTGTGCTTCATGTCAGAAGTATGGTAATTGTAATCTTACTGAAAAAAATGAACGACAAAACATCCGGGGCAATGGGGGATAAAAAAGTAAAAAGACGTGATTTTATAAACAGCACCATGCGTTTAACGGCAGCTGTAGCCTTGGGTGGTTTGGCTGGCATGACTGTCAGTAAATCAAATTCAGGACAGTATGTGTGGCAGATTGACCCGTTTGAATGTACGCAATGTGGCCGGTGTGCTACTGAATGTGTTTTAACTGAATCGGCTGTGAAATGTGTACATGCATACGATTTATGTGGGTATTGCGATTTGTGTGGGGGATACTTTAAACCCGGTGTGAAAAATCTTGAGACCGGTGCCGAGTACCAGTTGTGCCCAACGGCTGCAATTGAAAGAAAATTTATTGAAGAGCCTTATTTTGAATATATTATTAAAGAAGATTTATGCATCGGTTGTGCAAAGTGTGTTGCGGGATGTACTTCGTTTGGAAATGGCTCATTACACTTGCAGATCAGACATGATATTTGCGTGAATTGTAACGAATGTGCAATTGCCAGGTCATGCCCGAGCGATGCAATTATGCGTGTTCAGGCTGATGAGCCTTATCTCATAAAGGGGAATTTTTCTCCTGAAGAACCGGCTAAATGGAAAAATAAAAGTTGATAAAACAGACTGACAATGACCAATAAACAACAAAATAGACCATATCTGAACCGTATTGTTCTTTTCCTGCTTTTTTTAATGCTGGGGATAAGTTCTTTTGCACAGACGCAGCGTTTCCCCAAACCTGAGTTTGAAACAGGATATACACAGCCATCACCCACTACGCCCGAACCACAGGTTTTTGGTATAGAATACCTGGATGTGCTGGTGCTGGTACTCGCGCTTTCGCTGGCTTCGTGGTTGGCAATAAAAAAACGGAGCCGCAAAGGCATCATGTGGTTGAGTGTGTTTTCTTTACTTTATTTTGGTTTTTACCGCCTGGGATGTGTCTGTTCAATCGGGGCCATTCAAAATGTAGCCTTAACGCTTGCCGATCCTGCTTATGCTATTTCAATTCCTATTATTCTCTTTTTTGTTTTACCATTGCTTTTTACGCTGTTTTTTGGACGGACTTTTTGCGCGTCGGTGTGTCCTCTTGGCGTTTTACAAGACCTTGTAATCGTTAAACCGATTAGCATTAAACCATGGTTGCAAAAAGCACTGGGGCTTATTCCATACATTTACCTGGGGCTGGCGGTATTGCTTGCTGCTACCGGTTCCGATTTTATCATTTGCAGGTACGATCCATTTGTCGGATTTTTCAGAATGGGGGCAAGTTTTACAATGATTTTCCTGGGGATTGTTTTTGTATTGATGGGGCTTTTTGTAGCACGACCTTATTGTCGTTTTTTATGCCCTTATGGCGTGTTGCTGGGCTGGATGTCCCGCTTCTCAAAAAGTCACTTAAAAATCACACCTACTGAATGTATTCAGTGTAAGCTTTGTGAGCATTCATGCCCGTTTGATGTAATTGATGAACCAACAGAGGAACTTAAGCATGAAGAAAAAATAAAAAACCGTAAACGGTTTACAATTTTCGCGTTATTAATTCCGCTGTGGATGTTTCTTGGTGGATTAGCATTATCCGGGCTGCACGGTTTTTTGGCAAAAGCGCATCCCGATGTGTATTTGGCCGAGTTATTAATTAAAAAGCCCGGGCTGAAAAACGATACTGAAAATTTAGATGTTCAAACCTTTTTGGCTTCCGGCAAAACAATGGAGCAACTTGTTCATGAAGCCTCAGTTATTAAAGCCGAATATTATACCGGAAGCTGGATTTTGGGGGTTTTCCTCGGGTTGGTTATTGGTGTTATGCTGATGAATCAATTTGTGGTGCGTAAAAGAACAGATTATGAGCCGAATAAAACCGGATGTTTTAGTTGTGGGCGTTGTATAGATTATTGTCCGGTGAAGAAATAGTGGTTTACAAAAAAGTGAGCGTGAAAAAATATTGAAGAGGATGAATAAAAATGAAAAAATAAAAACGTATTACAATGTTGCAGTGGTAGCTGGTGTAATTACCCTGGTTGTTGGTTTCTTATTGCTCTTTAATTATTTGCAAATGTCAGGTACCGATCCGGTCGAGAGCAAAGCATTAGATGCATTGATTCAGCGACTGGATGATGATCCGGGTAACAGTCAGTTAAAAGAGGAGATTCGAAACCTGGATTTGATGGCCCGGAAAGCTTATTTTACGGCAAAATGGCAAATACAAACCGGGGGATGGATATTGCTGTTCAGTGCAATTATACTCATTCTTGCCCTACGTAACTACTTTGTACTTACAAATAAAATTGAAGAACCGGAAAAAAATCCGGTATCAGAAAATGCTGCACGGGTCATTTCATCCCGGTGGGTATTAATTGCCGGTTTGATAATAATTTCTGCGGCTTTTCTTTCATCGTTCCTGTCGGTCGATTACTTAAGCCGCTATGAAACTGTTGACGATGGCGCCAAAGAACAGGCAGATAAAGCTGTTGAGGTTGTCGACCTTACAGAAGAAGATGAAAAAGCAGTGCCGGAAACAGAAATGGAGAAAAAAGAAGAAGCTGTGCTTGTAGCAGATACTTTACCGGGTGATGTTGAGGAAGAAGAATCTGAAAAGGTTAAACAGAACCGCGAAGAGCAGGAAAATACAGCGGAAGTTGCTGAATTAAAAAAAGAAAAGGAAGTAGTGAATCAACCAAAATCATTAACTTCTGATTTCCCTTCCAAATCAGCCATTGAGTCGCAATTTAATAGTTTTCGTGGTGCCTGGGGAAATGGTATTTCGAAAGCTGAAAACCTACCGTTGAAATGGGATGTTGGAGCGGGAACGAATATTTTATGGACAGCCGATATTCCTATATCCGGATATAGTTCGCCTGTTGTTTGGGAAAACCGTGTTTTTGTAACCGGGGGAAATCAAAAGGAGCGTCGTGTTTTTTGTTACGATACAGCTTCAGGTAAATTGTTGTGGAATAACCTGGTTGATAATATCGGGGGAAGTCCTTCGACTTCACCTGAAACTTCTGAAGATACAGGATTAGCTGCTCCAACCTCGGTGACGGACGGTAATGTGGTGGTTTCGATTTTTGGTACGGGCGATATTATCGCTTTTACCATGGAAGGTAAGCGTGTTTGGGCCCGAAACCTGGGAGTGCCTGATAACCACTATGGCCACTCTTCATCCTTACTGGCATATGACGGAAAGGTTTTGGTGCAGTATGATACTAATAAATCAGGGAGGTTGCTGGCATTGGATATTGTTACAGGTGAAACTGTTTGGGATGTATCGCGTGATAACCGAATTTCGTGGGCATCGCCAATTTTAGCTGAAGTTGACGGAAAAATGCAGGTTGTTACTTCAACCGCGCCCAAAGTTGCCGGGCATAGTATTGAAACAGGAGAAGAATTGTGGGCGGTGGAGTGCATGATGGGCGAGGTAGGCCCCTCTCCGGCTTATGCGAACGGACTGGTTATTGCCGGAAACGAATATGCCACTTTAGCTGCTATCGATCCTGCAAAAGGAGAGATTGTTTGGGAGAGCAACGAGTACCTGCCTGAGGTTGCGAGCCCGGTAGTGGCTGACGGGTTATTGTTTATTGCTACAACATACGGAGTTTTCGCCTGTTATGATGTGCATACCGGTAATAAATACTGGGAAATGGAGTTTGACGAAGGTTTTTATGCTTCGCCTGTTATTGGAGATGACAAGCTTTATGCGCCTGACATGCAGGGAGTCGTGCATGTTATTGCCATTGAACGTGAAGGGAAAAAACTGGCAGCTAATGAAATGGGCGAACGTATTGTTACAACTCCGGCTTTGCTCGATAACCGCATCTATCTCAGGAGTGATAATAAATTGTACTGTATTGGGCAATAATGTTAACTATCAGATTTTATGACCATTGATTATAAAAAGATAAAAGAAATAATTTCGAATAATGGGACTTCAAAAAGATCTGTAATTCCTGTTTTGCAGGCAATTCAGAACTTGTATAATTACCTGCCCGAAGATGCCCTTCGATATGTTTGTGCACAAACGGATATTACGCCTTCTGAAATTATCGGGGTAGCAGGATTTTATCATCAATTCAGGATGGAACCTGCCGGGGAGCACTTGATTAAAGTTTGCGTTGGTACTGCTTGTCATGTGAAAGGTGCAGGCAGGGTGTACGATGCATTTAAACGTGAACTGAATATTGCAAAAGATGAATCAACCGATAAAAGCAGAAAATATACAGTAGATGAAGTAAGTTGCCTGGGGTGTTGTACATTAGCACCTGTTGTTCAGATTGATGATGTTACTTATGGTCATGTGCAAACGGACCAGGTTAACCGGATTTTGAACGATTTTGAGCTTCAACGCAATAAAAAAGGCCATAAAAAATTCAGGACTGCCAACGGGGAAGAGATTGAGGGTGAAATCAGAATTGGACTGGGATCTTGTTGTGTAGCCAGTGGTAGTGGCGAAATTCAAAATACCGTTGAACAAGTTGTAGCTGATGAAAAACTGAATGTTAAGCTTAAACATGTTGGGTGCGTGGGGATGTGCCACCAGGTGCCCCTGGTAGAAATTGTTCCGAATAACCACGAGCCGGTACTTTATTCGAAAGTAAAGCCCGATGATATTAAAAATATTATCAATACACATTTCAATCCTCCCGGAATTTTTGGTAAAATTCAGAATAGAATGTCAGGCTGGGTCGAAAGGATGCAATCGGATGATTCATGGGATGGCGTTCAGCGTTATAAACTTGATGTGCGTGAAAAGCATGTTTCTTCTTTCCTCGGCAAACAAGTTCCGATTGCTACCGAATTCAGGGGGGTAATTAATCCGGTTGACCTGGATGAGTACCTCTCTCGTGGAGGTTTTCAGGCATTGGAAAAAGCATTGAAAATGAATACTGCCGACGTGATAACCGAAATTGATAAAAGCGGATTGCGGGGACGTGGCGGAGCCGGATTTCCAGCCGGAAAAAAATGGAGCATGGTGGCCGTTAATAAGGCGAATCAGAAATTTGTCATCTGTAATGGTGATGAAGGTGATCCCGGGGCTTTTATGGACAGGATGCTGCTTGAATCTTATCCGTTCAGGGTTATCGAGGGAGTGATGATTGGCGCGTATGCCGTTGGTGCTTCTAAAGCCTTCTTTTATATCCGTGCCGAATACCCGTTGGCCGTGAAGAGGATGCAACAGGCAATCGATATTTGTTACGACAAAAATTACATTGGTGATAAAGCTGATTTTCCTTTGGATATTGAAATTTACCAGGGGGCAGGGGCTTTTGTTTGTGGTGAAGAAACTGCATTGATTGCTTCAATGGAAGGAAACAGGGGCTTTCCAAGGGTAAAACCACCATTTCCAGCTGTTAACGGTTTGTTTAACAGCCCCACATTAATGAATAATACCGAAACATTTGCCCAGGTTCCTTATATCATACATCACGGGGCATCTGATTTTTCAGCTATTGGTAGTGAAAATAGCAAGGGGACAAAAGTTTTTGCCCTTGCCGGTAAAATTGCACGTGGCGGGCTAATAGAGGTTCCCATGGGAATTACAATTCGCCGTATTGTGGATGAAATTGGTGGAGGTGTTGCAGATGGAAAACAATTAAAAGCTGTTCAGGTGGGTGGGCCTTCGGGCGGATGTGTACCCCATTGGCTGGCCGATACGCCTATCGATTTTTCATCACTTAAAGATGTTGGTGCGATGATGGGTTCCGGTGGCCTTGTCGTTCTTGACGAAACCGACTGTATGGTGGATATCGCCCGGTACTTTTTATCATTTACACAGGATGAATCGTGCGGTAAATGTACGTTTTGCCGGGTAGGTACTAAGCGTATGCTTGACATTATGAATCGTATTGTTGAAGGTAACGGGAAACCGGCAGATTTAGGTGAGCTGGAATACCTTGCTAAGTGGATTGAAAAAGGAAGTTTGTGTAACCTTGGAAAAACAGCGCCTAACCCGGTACTTACTACACTAAAATATTTCAGAGATGAGTACGAAGCCCATATCAACGGGGTTTGTCCAACCGGAAAGTGTGAGGAACTGATTCGGTATTCGGTGAATGATAATTGTATTGGGTGTACCAAATGTGTTCAAAAGTGCCCGGTGGATGCGATACCATTTACACCGCACGAAAAGCATTCGATTGATAATGAGATTTGTATTAAATGTGATAGTTGCCGGCAGGTTTGCCCGGTTGATGCCATTGATGTGAAATAATTTGATATGCAACTAAAAATAGATAACCACATTGTTGATGTGCCCGAAGGTACTTCGTTGTTGAAAGCGGCAGAAATGCAGGGTGTAACCATCCCGGCAATGTGCTACAACGATGAGGTGGAACATTTTACATCGTGCATGATTTGCCTTGTGAAAGATGCTAAGTCAGGTAAGTTAATTCCTTCTTGTTCGATAAAAGCACAGGAAGGGATGGAGATTATTACGCTTGATGATGAAGTGGATGAAGCAAGGAGAACCGCACTTGAATTGTTGCTTTCAGAACATGTTGGCGATTGTGAAGCACCTTGCACCATTGCGTGTCCGGCACATATGGATATTCCGGAAATGAACAGGCTGTTGGCTTCGGGTAAGTTTAACGAGGCTTTACGGGTTATTAAAAGAGACATTGCGTTACCGGCAGTTCTCGGGCGTATTTGTCCGGCACCATGTGAAGGAGCGTGCAGGCGTAAACCAATAGATGGTGCTGTTTCGATATGCCTGCTGAAAAGATATGCAGGAGATTTCGGAAAAATCGATATTGAGCTGCCTGAAAGTGTAAACAGGAAAGTTGCTGTTATTGGCAGTGGGCCTGCCGGGTTGTCTGCTGCTTACTACCTTCGCTTAAAGGGGGTTCAGGTACATGTTTTTGAAAAAGAAGCGCAGCCGGGTGGAATGCTTTTTTCTGAAATTGATGATGAAAAACTACCTGAAAATGTTTTGAGAGATGAGATTAATGCAATTGAACAAACAGGTGTGGTTTTCCATTTAAATAATACTATTGATGAAGAAAAGTTTGGGCAGCTAAGGAATGATTATGATGCTGTAGTGCTTGCATTGGGCACACTTCAACCCGAAGGCTCATTTTGGGGATTGACTGTAGGGAAAAAAGGTATTGATGCAGAAAAGGGTACTTATCAAACCAATACGGCAGGCGTTTACGCGATTGGTAATTCACTGCGCGGCTCAAAATTGTCAATTCGCTCACTGGCTCTGGGCAAAGAGGTTGCCGAAAGCATATGGCAACAGTTTTCCGCAATTGAGATATCGGGACAACCTTTGAAGTTTAATTCAAAATTCGGGAAACTGGAACCTGCAGAAAACAGTGAGTATTTGAAAGAATCGGTTACAGGTGGTCGCATTGATCCGTCTGATGGAATAAAAACCGGTTTTTCAAAGAAAGAGGTAATGGCAGAAGCCGCACGTTGTTTGCATTGCGATTGTAGAAAAGTTCGAAATTGCAAATTGCGTGATTATGCCGATGAGTATAAGGCTGTTCAAAAACATTTTGCTTTTGAAAAGCGTAAACCTGTACGGAAGTTTTACAATCACGATACCATTGTTTATGAGCCTGAAAAATGCATTAAGTGTGGTTTGTGTGTAAGGCTAACGGCAAAATACTCTGAAAAATACGGGTTCACATTTATAGGAAGGGGTTTTGATGTGGAAATTGGCATTCCATTTAACGAGGAGTTGTCTAAAGGATTAGAAATTGTAGCAGAAAAGGTAGCAGAAGCGTGTCCTACCGGGGCACTCGCAAATAAATAGATCGATATGGTAAAAATAGCTCGTTTGTTTTTCATAATATCTGTGATGCTGGCAACGTTCAGTTCTAACACGTTTGCCCAGTCATTAACCTGCTGGTCTAACTCAAGAGGAGATGCTTTGTTGCAGGGGGTTACTCCGGTAAAATTTTCAGAACGGCCTCAAATTAAATGGCTTTTTGATGCCGATGGCATATTTAAATCTGCACCGGTTGTTTGCAACGAAAAAGTGCTTGTGGGCTCTACAAATGGCACTATGTATTGTTTGAACTTACAGGGCGATTCTATTTGGGGTTTTCATACAGATAACGCGATTGAAGCTCCTGCTTTAATTCAAGATGGCGTGGTTTATTTTGGTAACCTGTCGGGTGCATTTTATGCATTAGACTTGAATACAGGAGATAAAATATGGCAGTATAAAACCGACAACCAGATTATGGGAGGCCCTGCTTTTTATGAGAAAAATGATAAAAAAATTATTGTTGTCGGGAGTTACGATTATTATTTACACGGTATCGATGCCCGTACCGGGGAAAATATCTGGAAATATGAATCGGACAACTTTCTGAACGGTGCTCCTGCCATTTATAACGGACAGGCAGTTTTTGGCGGTTGCGACGGCTTTTTACACATTGTTGATGTTGAAAACGGAAAACTAATACGAAAAGTTGATGTAGGCACTTATGTTGCAGCTTCACCGGCAGTTAATGATGGTATTGCTTATGTTGGTGACTATGAGAGTGGTTTTACTTGTGTCGATATTGATAAGGGCGAAATTTTATGGCGTTTTGAAAATGAAGACGGCACATTGCCTTTTTTAGGATCGCCGGCATTTGTCAATGGTAAGGTTATCATTGGTAATCGCGATAAATTCGTGTATTGTTTCAACGCCGAAGATGGTGAATTGTTATGGAAAACCAACAC
>JAQIDF010000323.1 GCA_027858145.1 Prolixibacteraceae bacterium
AACTATCTTTTCATGAATGTTTCTTATCTTTTTTTCGTCTTCAATGTTAACGCCCTGTAGTGTAAGTGCTGTGTTCCCCCGGGAGGTGGCAGCCATTGCTGTTACCTTTATCCGGCTACTGTATTCTTTTACTGCCGGGTTTTGTTTCAGCGTGTCAATAACTTTTTGGTAATTGGGGATGGTAAATTTAAGTTCGTTGTTAAGCAGGTAGTCGGGATGATGTACCTGAATGTGTGATATTTCGGTATTGATTACTGCATCGATGCGTTGGTTTACCCAGCCGTTCATCATGCCCGATGTGAAAACACCGGCAATGGTGCCGAGAGTGACCGCGCTAATTACAATCAGGCTGCGTTTGCGGCTTCGCCAAACATTTTTCCAGGCAATTGACCAAATCATATTGTTGTGTTTTTAATTGTTCGTTTTCTAAAAATTCATATCGTTCTAACCGTGTATCGCCTTTATCGCGTTAAGTCTACGTATTTGCCTGATGGGGCCAATGCAGGCCAGTATAATCATGATTAAGATTACAAGACCCTGCATAAAGAAATACGAATCGAACAAGGCTAAAGGCATGATGGGGTCAAACCCCATGTCTTCGTACATTTTACCCATATCGCCGGTAAGGCGTAAGGGATTGTAATGTCCATAAAGCAACAGCGGAGCCGAGGCTATCATGCCTGCCAGTGTTCCCAGCAAGCCTATAAAGAACATTTCAAGGCTTACCATGGTCGATATTTTCTTGCGCTTCATGCCTATGGCAATCATCACGCCAAATTCACGCCGGCGTTCGGCAATCATCATTACTACTGTTCCGAATATTCCGAAAAAGACAATAACGTACAAGATGAATAGAAAAACTTTTCCACCCACATTGTCGCCTTCAATTTGTTGCTTGAGTATGGGGTTCAGTTCTTCCCAGTTTTTAACGGTGTATTTTGAATCGTCAAGCATTGCTGATAATGCTTTCTGGGTATCTTTCATTTCGCTTTTATCGTTCAGGTTTATTGCGAGCGAAGTAATTTGGTTTTGTAATCCCAGAAATTGTTTGGCATGACTAAGCGTCATGAAAATGAGTTTGTTGTCGAGATCGGGCGATGTCATGGTTACAATGCCTCGTACCGGATACAGTCCGGCAGCACTAACGCCGTGATAACCCTGTCCCATTAGAATGATGGTGTCGCCTATTTCAGCTTTCAGGTACGAAGACAGGCGTCCTGAAAGTAGAACTCCATCGTCGTTTTCAGTGAGATAATGCGACTCGAAGCGGGTTTGTTCTTTAATCGCGGGCAAATATTTTTCAGTCTTTTCGTCATCCATATCGAGGTCGAGTTGGATACGGGCTTCATTTGAGTAGTTTTTGCCGGCATTTATTTCTATTTTTTTTATCAGGGATTTCGGGAGTTGTCCTTCTTTTTTTAATTTTTCTATAGCTTTCTTTGTGAATTTATATTGAACAAGCCGGTGTTCGGGATCCGAAACTTTTTGTTCGGCAACAGGGTCGATGCCCGTAACCATTACCCCTTTTGATTGATTACCGGTTGAGGCGAGTGCAAACGATTCAATTCGGGGTGCAATAGCTGAAATGTTTTCGTGTGCTTCAATTATAGATTTCAGAGAATCGGTGTACGCCATTGAATTATTAATCGTTGGATCGTCGAAATAAGTGGGGTCTTGTATTTGCAGATAACCTGAATACGCTTCAATACTTTGCTCTATCATGTATCCGTATGTGCCAAGTTGAAATGAGCGCATAAAAATGGCAAAAAATATCGCAAAAAATATTGATGCAGCAGTTATGAGTGTGCGACGTTTGTT
This sequence comes from Prolixibacteraceae bacterium, assembly GCA_027858145.1. Lineage (GTDB taxonomy): Bacteria > Bacteroidota > Bacteroidia > Bacteroidales > Prolixibacteraceae > Roseimarinus. Next base: position 1,819 of record JAQIDF010000323.1, read on the forward strand.
CCGCCATAGGTTTCGCCAGGCTATTTTGAGTGTGTGGTTCATGTCTATCGGTTTATCGGATTCGCTTCATGTTTTGTTGTGAGAAAAAGTTTTCTTCAAGCTCAATATTGAATTCCATTTCTTTAATCTCCACAAGTGTTTTTTGGCCTTCCTCATCTTCGGGTATAATTTCCATTATTGATGGCAGTTGCCGTTCGTCAAACGATTTAACGTTGCGCGAGAGATGTGTTTTTACCAAATATTGCGCTTCATCGTAATATTCGGCCCTGAAGTTGAGGTATTCATTTTTCGAAATCCACATGATAATTTTACCCCATACTATATCGGCATTTTCCAGCGGAGTAAGTTCAATTTTATGACATTCATATCCGTCGATGGTTTCGTTACCGGTAATTTTATGTGTGAAATCGCTCACCAGTGATGATTCGTTAAGAATGTCATCATTCGAATAATCAGAGCCCATCCAACCCTGCGACATCATTGAAGGCGGGAGCTTAATGAGCCGTTGTATGGTTGGGTTCCAGTTCCACATGTTATCGCCGCTTTTCAGAAAAGTTTGGCCTTTTTCCTTTGCAGGGGCAGTAATTAGGGTTAACGATTCTTCCGATTCTTGCACCCAGTTTTTAAATTCTATTTCGCGGGTGTATGCCGGGCGAACGATGGTCATTACCATTTCGCTGTAGCTCGATTTTTCACCGTTGAATTTTTCCTCAGCATTACGTACAATCTCTTTGGCATCCTGAGCCATTGTTGAAAATGATAAAGTTATCAAAATGATAATCGTTAATGTGGTTTTGTTCATGGCGTATTATGATTTTTTGTGAATGTTGTATTTTTCGAGTAAGTGGTTTATTATATCGTCAACCGGGAACATATTGGGGTAAATGATATAATCTAATGACAATCCATCGAGCATAGCACCAAAAGTTAAGGCTTCGGTGCGGGCATTTTTAACGTTTCGTCTTTTGAAAAAATCTTCCAAAACAGAAGTTAGCATATCATACCAGACTTTCACCTTGGGTTCAATTATCTGAGCGATTGAGGATTGCAACATCAAACTGAAATATAGTTTCCAGAAAGAGCGTTGTGAATCCAGTATTTTAAACATGGAGTGAAGAAAAAATTCAAATTCCTCATCTGTAAGGATATTGTCTTTGTTCAAATCGAAATTATCGATGAGTTCGTTGAAGCCGTTGTCGATGATATTTGTGAGAAGTTCCTCTTTGCTTTCAAAATAGTTATAGATCAGCCCCTTCGAGATGTTGGCTTCTTTCGCGATTTGTGATATGGGGGTTGCATGGTATCCGTTTTGGGCAAATAGTTCAAGCGCTGTTTCGCAAATATGAAGCTTTTTGCCCTTTCTGATTTGTTCGTATTGTTCCGGAGTGCGAGGCATATTTCAGGTTTAATTTTTATTAGAATGAACGGATGGTCAAAAAATGACTGAACGATTGGTCAAAGTTAGGTTGTTTAGATATAAAATCAAAATATAATGCTGTTTTATTTTTGAATGGAGGGGCTAATTTTAAGAAAATGCAATTAAGACATGCATGTAGACCTGAATTTGGCAGATGGGGATATTATTCTCTACTTTTGCAACAAAATGAGCAAGCAGGCAACATTGTTTAGTTTTGCTTGTTCCTTTTATTTTTAACACGAAGCAGTTTTTATGAAGGTTGATTTAAAGACAACACCATTTCCGTTTAAAGTAGATAAGTTTCCGTTTTTCTACGGTTGGGTGATTTTGGCCGTTGGTACAATTGGTGTGTTGATGAGTGTTCCCGGTCAAACCGTGGGGGTTTCGGTTTTTACCGATTATCTTATTGATGCTCTGAGGATTGAACGCACGTCATTAAGCCTTGCTTATCTTTTAGGTACTGTTGCCAGTGGTTTTATGATTACCCGTGCCGGCAAATATTACGACAAATACGGAGCCAGGGTTATGGCTATGGTTGCCGGATTTATGCTGGGGCTTATGGCCATTGGGCTTACTAAGGTAGACGGGATGGTAAATGCTGTTGCGGGACTTCTGCAAAATGTTAATCGCGAAATAATTGCTGTTGTTTTTTTAATCATTGGCTTTTGGGGCATCCGTTTTTTTGGTCAGGGAATACTTACCATGGTAAGCAGGAACATGGTTATGAAATGGTTTGAAAAACACCGCGGACTGGCCAATGCTTTTATGGGCGTATTTGTGTCATTTGGTTTTTCGTATTCGCCCCGCTTACTCAACGATATTATTGAAATTGATGGCTGGCGCTCGGCCTGGGGGATTATTGGGGCTTTTGTTGGCGTTGTTTTTGTTGTTTTCGCTTTTATTTTCTTCCGTGATAATGCACGCGATTGTGGTTTAGAGCCCGATGGTAAACTAGGCAAAGTAAAAAGTAAGTTGTTTGCCAAACCTGCGGCACGTGAAAAAGAATTTACACTGAAGCAGGCGATACGGAAATATTCGTTTTGGGTTTTTAATATTTCCATTGCTTTAAATGCTCTTTTTGTAACCGCTTTTACTTTTCATGTGGTGTCGATATTCGGCGAGGCAGGTTATAGCAGGGAAGCAGCCATATCTGTTTTTCTACCGGCATCGTTTATTGCGGTAGGTTTCAATTTTATTGGCGGCTGGATTAGCGATTACATAAAATTAAAATACCTTTTAATGATAAACATGGCAGGGGTAGTTGTAGCCGGAATTGCCATGACGCAACTCAAATCGTTCGATTCTGCATATTACCTTCTCATAGTAGGTTATGGAGTCATGAGTGGTTTGTTTAGTGTGCTGAATACAGTTACCTGGCCAAGGTTTTTCGGGGTAAAACATCTGGGTGCTATCTCGGGGTATTCAATGAGCTGGACAGTTATTGCCAGTGCTCTCGGGCCATATTTATTTAGTTTATCTTTAAAATTTAGCGGAACCTACACAATCGGAATATTAATAGCCATGGTGATAGCTGTAGTGATTTTTGTGCTGTCTTTTAAAGCTAATAATGTGGAAGATTAATAGTTACACGTTGAACCTAAAATGCATAATATCGCCGTCCTGCACAACATATCCTTTGCCTTCAACTGCAATTTTGCCAGCTTCGCGGCAGGCCGATTCAGAGCCTAAGCTCACATAGTCATCATATTTAATTACTTCGGCCCGAATAAAGCCTTTCTCAAAATCGGTGTGAATAATGCCCGCGGCTTTCGGTGCTTTTATTCCTTCTGGAAAAGTCCAGGCTCGGCTTTCGTCGGGGCCGGTGGTAAAGTATGTTTCGAGGTTCAGTAACTTGTAGGCTGAATGTATCAGTTTGTTAACACCGGGCTCTTCTAAACCAATGTCTTCCAAAAACATTTGCTTTTCTTCGTAGGTTTCGAGTTCTGCAATATCGGCCTCGGTTGAGGCAGCGATTACAAGTATCTCGGCATTCTCGTTTTTTACTGCTTCTCTAACGGCATCTACATAAGCATTGCCACTTTTTGCCGATGCTTCGTCAACATTACAAACATACATTACCGGCTTGTCGGTCAACAAAAAGAAATTGTCAGAAATTTCACGTTCGCTTTCTGTTAGTTCAACAGCTCTGACTGAAATGCCTTGCTCTAATGCTTCTTTTATTTTCGTGGCTACTTCAAATGTTTTCTTCGCTTCTTTATTGGTGGCATCTTTTAGCTGGCGTTGAACTTTTACGATGCGGTTTTCAACCGTTTCGAGGTCTTTGAGTTGCAATTCGATATCAATAACCTCTTTGTCGCGTACCGGGTTGATTGAGCCGTCAACGTGGGTCACGTTATCGTTATCGTAACAACGCAGTACGTGCAGTATGGCATCGGTTTCGCGTATATTGGCCAAAAACTGGTTTCCCAAACCTTCGCCTTTGCTGGCTCCTTTTACCAAACCGGCAATGTCAACAATTTCGATGGTGGTAGGCACTACTTTCTTTGGGTTGTCAATTTCGGTTAGTTTTATCAGGCGCTCGTCAGGAACCGTAATTACCCCAACATTGGGTTCGATGGTGCAAAACGGGAAGTTTGCCGATTGAGCCCTTGCGCTCGATAAACAATTGAAAAGGGTTGATTTACCTACGTTTGGTAATCCTACAATGCCACATTTTAAAGCCATAATGTTTGTTTTCTGTTTTGAGGCTGCAAAAATAACTTTTTTAGAGGAAATAACGATTTAATTGTGTGACGATTCTGTTGTTTGTTAATTCTGTCATTGCTTTATAGTATTATTGCTTTCGTTTATTTATTTTTGATTCATGCTTTCAATATGTATTCCAACTTACAATTACGATGTGACAGAATTGGTCATGGAGTTAAACAAACAAGCAACAACAAATATGCTTGATTGTGAAATCCTGATTGCTGATGATTCATCGAACAATATTAAATTGAAAGAAAAAAATGTTGAAGCGGCAAAAAAATATAAGACTAAATTTATAGCCCTTGATAAGAATGTTGGACGTGCAGCCATTCGTAACCTGTTGGCATTGAAAGCGGGTGGTGAGTTCGTTTTGTTTCTTGATTGTGATACTATTCCTGTTGGCAATGATTTTATACTAAAATATTACCATGCGATGGAGAACGATGTGGTTGTTGGCGGCATAGCATACCGCGATGTGCTTCATAATGCAGAAGTCGGGCTTAGATGGACATACGGGCATGGGCGTGAATCGAAGTCTGCTGATGAAAGGTCAAAAATGCCTTATGCCTCTTTCATGACCGGCAATTTTATGATTAAAAGAAGTGTGTTTCAGCTAATAAAATTTGATGAAAATATTACACAATACGGTCATGAAGACACGCTTTTTGGCATTGAATTGAAACAACATGATATCAAAATTAATCACATCAATAATCCGGTATATCATGAAGGGCTTGAAAGCAACGAGGTTTTTATCCTGAAAACGAAAAAGGGAATTGAGAACCTGGTGAAATTATCTAATTCCTCAGAATACAAAACAGATTTACAAAACCATATAAAGCTGTTGCACACCTTTATTAAGCTTCGCAAAGCCGGAATGGTGGGCATTGTTGCATTGGTTTTCAGAAACAATGAACAATGGTTTATTAAAAATTTGAACAAAAAAGAACCCAACCTGAAAATTTTTAATTTTTTCAAGTTGGGTTATATGTGTTATGTTTCTTTAAAAGATTAATCTACATCTTTGTCAAACTCGCCAAAGTAGCGCATAAACTGTACACGCTCGTATTGCGCCGGGTTTTGTGCATGTTGCAGGTCGGCTACCCCAACAATTTCTTTAACACTTTTTATATCGTGCTCGTCCATCCATTTGTCGAGACCTTCAACCATTTCTTTTACAAAGTTATAGCCGTGTTTGTAAACCCCCGATACAACCTGTACCGCGTTGGCTCCGGCCATAATCATTTTGATGGCAGTTGGGTAGTCGTGCACACCCGTGCTGGCAGCAAGGTCGCAACTTACACGCCCTGACATGATGCCAATCCAGCGCAATGATTTTTGGTATTCGAACGGATGGCTCAACACCTTAGCCGGCATAAGCTGACGTTTTTCAATATCAATATCGATGTTGTAAAAACGGTTGAATAAGGTAATACCTGCAATACCGGTTTTCGACAGGTCTTTAATCATAGCTGCCAGATCGGAAAAGTAAGATGAAAGCTTCACAGTAACAGGAATATTAACCGTGTCGAGCACTTTTTTGATGGTTGTAAAATAATATTCGCGAATTTTTTCGGCGGTACGGTTTACATCCGAAGGCAAAACAAAAAGGTTAAGCTCAAGCGCATCGGCACCGGCTTTTTCAAGTTTGTTTGCAAAAAATACCCAGTCATTACCCGATGTGCAGTTGATGCTGGCAACCAACGGAATGTCGATTCCTTCATTTTTAACCCCATGGATAAGGTTGAGGTATTCTATGATGCGTTCATTTTTAATCTCATAATCGAAATAATCGAGGTATTCGAGGTTGTCGTTTACTTCGGCTTGCTTATCAAATTCATATTTATATTCATTGTAAATTTCTTCTTCAAAAACAGATTTCAGCACTACAGCACCGGCACCGTTTTCGGCCAGTAATTTTATTTTCTCTACAGTATTTGATAATCCGGCACTACCAATAATTATTGGTGTTTTTAATTCTAATCCAAAAAATCGGGTGGTTAAATTTGCCATTATGTTGTGTTTTTTGTTTTTATCTTTATGTGACAATCGTTCGTTCAACTTTTTTAAGGAATTGACAATGAATTGTTTGTGTTTTGATTAAATAATTATTCAAGTGATTGATATTTAATGCATTTTGGAACAAGTCTATTGTCTTGTGTCTAAAATCTAACGATCTATTGATATATTATAACCGTATTTAATTATCTCACTAACAATAGGATTAGAACGGTTAAAATCCTTTTCCCTGAATGGATGTGGTTCAATACGGCTGTCAATTTTACGTCTCATGCGCATTAATTC